>QJZS01000146.1 GCA_003247345.1 Spirochaetales bacterium | reverse complement strand
GGTGATACCCAAAGTTTGGGACTTTCCTTGGCGTTTGGCGGTCCTTCATGCGGCTATATGGCCGTGACGCAAAACTTGGTAAGAAAAATGCCAGGTCGTTTGGTCGGAGCAACAGTGGATGAGCAGGGTAGACGTGGATACACACTTACGTTCCAAGCTCGTGAACAGCATATCAAGAGAGAACGTGCGACTAGTAATATTTGTTCAAACCAAGCTTTGGCTGCTCTGATGACGACTATCCATCTTTCCAGTCTTGGCTGGGACGGTATGGTTGAGGCGGCCAAACAGAGTTATGCAAAATCGCATTACCTCGCTTATCATCTGGCTCAACTCCCAGGAATCACCCTGATTTGGGATAAACCCTTCTGGTGTGAGTTCCCCTTGGTTTTCTCTGATGCAAAGCATATGAGAAAGTTCATGCAGGAATTACGTAACGAGGGTATTTTTGCCGGAGTCAGGCTTTCAGCACTTACCCGTAAGGTAAAGGATGAGTTGGTACTTCTGGTTGCCGTAACCGAGAAGCGAAGCCGCGAAGAGTTGGAACAATACCTTGCTGCTGCACGGAGGGTGATGAAATGAGAGAACCATTGTTGATAGAAAAATCGAAAGAAGGGAGAAAGGCTTTTTGCTTCCCTCCATTGGATCTCCCCAGAGGCTTTGATCAAGCACTTCCTTCCTTGCCCGAGTCGATATCCCGACAAAAGAAAGCACGGTTGCCACAAGTTTCCGAGCTTGATGTGGTAAGGCATTTCACGAGGTTGGCTAGAGACGTTCATGGTGTAGACAGCGGGATGTATCCGTTGGGTTCCTGTACTATGAAATACAACCCCAAACTTTCCGAACATATCGCAAAGATGGATGCGTTCACCAAGATCCATCCACTACAGGAAGTTTCCACCACCCAAGGCTGTCTTTCGGTGATGTACAATTTGCTAGAAGATCTTGCCTCGATTACGGGAATGAGCTGGGGAACCTTGCAACCTTGTGCAGGTGCACATGGTGAATATACCGGCTTGAAATTGATTCGCTCGTACTTCGAGAAACAGGGTGATACCAAGCGTGATACAATCCTGATTCCCGTGAGTGCTCATGGAACCAATCCAGCAAGTGCAATGGTCAATGGATTCAAGGTCATGACCGTTGCAAGTGATGAGAAAGGTCAGGTGGACATTGCCGATCTTACTTCGAAACTCAATGATTCGGTTGCGGGTTTTATGCTTACCAATCCCAATACCTTGGGTATTTTTGAAGAAAAGATATTGGAAATCACCTCATTGGTTCACAATTGCGGAGCCTTGATGTACTACGATGGCGCCAATCTGAACGCCATCATGGGCGTCGTGACTCCTGGTGAGATGGGCTTTGATGTGGTGCATTTGAACCTGCATAAGACTTTTGCAACCCCTCATGGCGGCGGCGGCCCTGGTAGTGGGCCGGTCATGGTGAATGACTTGCTCCGCCCATATTTACCAAAGCCAGATATTCAGCTCACCGATAGTGGCTATGTATATGTCTGGGATGAAGAGGATTCAATCGGAAAAGTAAGTATGTTCTGGGGGAACTTCCTGGTAATGCTTAGAGCCTACGTTTACATTCTAAGAATGGGAAGCGAGGGTCTGAGAGCCGCTAGCACCCATGCTGTTTTGAATGCCAATTATATGGCAAGCAAGCTTTCTGATGTGTGTGATATTCCTTACGGAAAACGTTGCATGCATGAGTTCGTAATAAGCCTTGAGAAATTGAAAAAAGAAAAAGGCATTACTGCTCAGGATGTGGCGAAAGCCCTTATTGATGAAGGCTATCATCCTCCTACGATGTATTTCCCATCTCTCGTGCCGGAGGCATTGATGATTGAGCCAACAGAAAGCGAGAGTGTTGAGACTCTTGATGAGTTCATCGAAACATTCCGTGCAATTCTTAAGAAGGCTGAAGAAGATCCTGCCTATCTGAAGGGCGCCCCTTATACGACGCCGGTCGGAAGACTGGATGAAGTTAGGGCCGTCAAGGAGCCAGATCTTAGATACTAAACAGTCTTAATATGATTTTGCTTTGCAGTCTGTTCATTCCTGAGGTATTCTTTAGGTATGAACAGACTACTTATACAAGACGGATTGATTGTTGATACTGAATGGACCAGACACGCAGATATCTTGGTCGAAGATTCAAAAATCGTGCATATAGCCGCTGAGATAGACCCAGATACCGTGCCTGAGGGAACAGAGATTATCCAAGCTGAGGGAATGTGTGTCCTCCCTGGCATCATCGATGCCCATACACATTTCCATTTGATCAGCAGAGGAACCGTAACTGCCGATTCCTTCGAGGAAGGCAGCCGCTGTGCGGCCTTTGGAGGCGTCACCTGCGTCGTTGATTTCGCGGATGATGATAAAAAAGGCAATCTGGCAGGTTGCTCCGAGGATCGGAAAAAAGCGATGGGTAAGGAAATGGCAGTGGATTTCTCACTCCACCAAGGCGTGTATTCCTACCGAGAAGGCTTGGAAGAAGAACTTCTTGCTCTGAAAGAGTCCGGGGTTAAGGTGATCAAGATGTTCACCACCTACAAGAATGTAGGCTATCTCGTAGAGAATCCTGAGCAGATAAAGAAAATCTTTGCAATGTGCAAGAAGCTCGATTTGTTGGTCAGTGTCCACTGTGAGGATGATGCGACCATACAAGAAATTGACAAAACGTATAAGGGGCCATATACCCCAGCTGCCCATGCCATTCTCAGGCCAAGTGAAGCCGAAGCGAGAGCCATTGAAACTGTTGGAACTATTGCTTTGGAGCTTGAGATGCCTTTGTATGTGGTTCACCTATCGAGCAAAGCAGGCCTTGAAAAGGTGCGTGAACTGCGTTCAAAAGGGCTTCGCATAATCGTAGAGACCACGCCGCATTACTTGTTCTTGAACAAGAGCAAACTGGAAGGTGAGGATGGTCCACTCTATGTGATGACGCCTCCTCTCAGAACCCAAGAGGACAATGATGCACTTCAAGAAGCCGTGCTTAATGGTGAAGTGCAGATTATTGCGACAGATCATTGTTCGTTTACCAAGAAACAAAAACTTTCGAGCAATGATTGCAGGACAATCCTTCCTGGGATTCCCGGAACTGAGGAGTTGTTGAGTCTGGTTTATTCCTTCGCTGCAAACAGCGGAAGAATTGGAATTCAACAAGTTGTGAATATGTTGAGTACAGCCCCTGCGAAAGCGTTTGGTCTCTATCCGCAGAAAGGATCCATCATGATTGGTGCGGATGCAGACCTTGTAATTTTCGACCCAGATCTGGTGTGGACGATCAATGAAGAAAGTACACATTCGGAGAGCGGTTACACCCCTTATGAAGGCATGGAAGTGATTGGGAAACCGATTATGACCTACCTCCGTGGACGTATGATCATGGGTGATAGCATGTACTTGGGAATCAGCGGGAATGGAGAGTTTGTCAACCAAGACCAGGTAGGTCGAGTAAAGACTTTCATGCATTAGAATTTTTACATTTTGGAAGAAACGGTATCCGTTTTGGATACCGTTTCTTGTTGTAACAACAAGTTAATTTCACTACACTGAGTTCAAGGAGTCATTATGATCGAAGGCATACTTTTTGATATGGACGGTGTTCTGATTGATTCAGAACCGGTAATTCTTCATGCAGCAATGACCTACTTTGAAACAATCGGAATTAAAACACAACCAGAGGATTATATTCCTTTTATTGGTGCAGGAGACCGAAAGTTTCTCTGCGGTGTCGCTGAAAAATATGGTAAAAAGTTGAATTTTGAAGAAGCACGTGATGCACTGTTCGCACTCTACGCTGAGTATGCAAATGATCGTGGGCCGATGGATGGTGTGCATCGTTTTATCAAGAATGCAAGAAAGTCAGGAATGAAACTGGCATTGGCTACCAGCGCTGCAAGGGCAAAAGCCGAGATTAATCTCAAAGCTATCGGTTTGGAAGATTCAGACTTTGATTGTATGGTCACCGGCGAAAGTATCAAGCGAAATAAACCAAATCCAGATATTTATCAATTAGCCGCATTGTCCATGGGTCTTCCTCCACAAGAGTGTTTGGTTGTTGAAGATGCAATCAACGGAATCAAGGCAGGGAAATCAGCAGGCAGTTCTGTATGCGCTCTGACTACGACTTTCACCATTCCTGAAATCGAGGAAGCAGGTGCCGATTACATCTTTACTTCCTTGGATGCCTTTGAGGATTTCTCCACAAAGGAAGAATTTGATGCGATTTTGCATGCCAGCATAGGAAGTGATGACCGAACGGTGTACGGGGCCAATAAAATCCTGAAAGCTCCCAAAGCAATTATGGGTGATGAAGCCTTGTTGAAAATTGCTTTTGATCAAGCTTTGGAGGCAAGGAAAAATGCCTATTCTCCTTATTCTAAATACCAGGTCGGAGCTGCTGTAATCAGCAGTGCAACCAATCGTGTGTACAGTGGATGCAATGTAGAAAATTCCAGTTATGGTGCGACCATTTGTGCTGAGCGGAATGCAATTCTCAATGCTATTACCTCAGAGGGCACAATTGGAATTGCTGCTTTGGTTGTAGTAAGCGAGGATGCTCCTCCAGCTCCTCCTTGTGCCCAGTGTTTGCAAGTTCTTGCAGAATTCAGCCGGCCTGATACTGTAGTCCACCTTGTGGATGTTGCCTTTGCTGAAGGACGGGGTGGTACACATACCCAATATCTTTTTAAAGATTTATTGCCTCATCCGTTCATCTTTCCTAGTATGAGGCAGTAATGAGAAGATCCGTTTTAGTGTTATTTGCTTCAGCTGTGTTGGTTTTAAGCAGTTGTTCGATTACGAGAGAAATGATTGATCCTGCTATACTTCAACAAGATACTCCTCTCGAAAAAAAATTTGCCACATTCAACCTCCCGAAAGTGAAGGTGAGTTATCCAACTGTGTATTATGATGGACTCGCTTGGAAAGAGCGGGTGACTGAGATGGTTGATAAAGCACAGGATTATATCATCATCAGTTCTTTCCTTGCTTCCAGTTCTGAAGAATTGGAACCACTCTACCAGAAGATTGCTGAGAAAGCCAAAAGCGGTATACCCGTGTATTTTGTTGTTGATGGTACCGGTGCATTTGACATGACAGAGGCAAGATTTCATCTCATCCCCTTGGATTTCCTACGCAAGAGTGGTGTGCATTTGCTGGAATTTAATCCTCTCAGTGCAAGTCGTCTAATCAGCGGAGTCAATCTTTTGTATCGCGATCATAGGAAATTCATACTCATTGATGGAAAATATATCGCCATCGGCGGGATGAACTTGAACTATATCTCAATAGCCGCAGGCCCGGGTGATCTCCAACGTGATAGCATGTATGAGTTCCGTTCTCCCGAACTTTATTCCTTGATGCTGGACGAATTTGTGTCTTGGTGGAACAAGTACAGTTGGGATGAAATCAATCGCGATGACTTTGCAGTTGATGAAACGGTCATGAATGCTCAACGTTCGTATGATGCTTGGTATGTGAACCAAGTCCCGAATGACCAGGATTTAAGCGAGGTGTTTGGATCCTTGCTTGCCTCGGCACAGCATTCGGTTAAGGTTCTCCCTTTTCTTCCCTTCCTTGATGAATCTATGATAAAAGCGTTCCGCCTTGCTCAAGAACGAGGTGTGGATATCCAAATGATCATGCCGTTCGATGACCGTGAATCCAACCGTAAAGGTGTTGAATTCATGACCAAAGATTTAATGAATATGGGAATTGATCTTCGGATTGAGGTCGAAGAACAGCGCAAACAAGGTTTGTTGCATGAAAAATTGATGATTGTTGATGACAGGTGGGTAGTAATCGGGTCAACGAATGTCAATTATAGATCTTTTAATCTGGCATATGAAAATTCTTTGGTCATTGACAACCCTGAGTTGGCAGCGCAACTGTCAAAACATTTCGATGAGCTCTATGCGGGGACCATCCCTGTGACAGAAGAAATGGCGGATCAGTGGCAAACGTTTGAAAACTGGCAGAGGTTTCTTAGTGCTTTTTATGGAGGTTGAAGTTGAGGAAACAAATTATTTCAGTTTGTGTGCTCTTTCTTGTACTTGCTGCTCCCTTATTCTCTGTTTCCCTGGGATACGGAGTAGGGTATGTTGGTGAAACAACATTTGCCAATGCAAGCGGAGATGCAACAAGTGGTGCCGAACTTACGTTCGTGTACAAGCCTTGGAATTCTGTAGTGTTCAATCCCGCTCTAGTAGGTGGCACCAGTGTTGGGTCTGATGGAAATGGAAATTTGGCAGTTCCTTACATCCGTGTTGGATGTACCTTTGATGTGTTAAGAACCTTTCATCATCCATTTGCTTTTACCAGTCCAAATGTGATCGCCTATACTCCATCCATCAATGTTTCCTATCTGTATGATCCCGATGGGCACCAGTCGCTTCTTATGCTTGAAGCAAGCCCGTTCAAACTCAGTGACAAAGATTTCTGGTATGAGTTCTTCTCACCGTATGTATCGATTGATCCGATAGCGAAAAGCCTTGAGACATGGGGTATCAATCTCATCCGTTATACATATTTCTTCAAGTAGGTGCTGGTATGAATAAAAAATTGATCTTGCTATGTGTTTTGACAGTGCTCGTTACCCCGCTCTTTGCTGATTATTTTGATTTGGGTCTTACTTTGGGTACCAATGCACACCTCTTTGAAAGAGATCTGGACGCCAGTCGATTGAAAATGGCAAGCGGTGTCACCGTTGGGCTCACCGATGTCTGGGAATTTGATGTACAAGTGGACAGTCAATTGGTTCCCGAATTTTTCGGAGATTCTTCTGTATCCTTGTTGGCTCAGCGTGCCATGAAAGGTCAACGTTCTACAGGTAGCATAGTTGCAGGAGTTGCTTTGAATATGCTTGTCGGAGGGGGAGTCGTCTTCAGCCCCTATAGGGAAGATGGCACCTTTGGCCTTAGCCATTTAGTGGTAAGTCTTACCCCGTTTACCATAGGTAGTCCGGGCACAGGCAAAAGAGAGCGAATGTTCTCGTTCTCTGTTGCCTATAACCTTACCAACCATCAGGTCGGTTTATTTATGGATTTGCTCAAATTCGACTATTATATTGTTGGAAAATCAACGGATTATCGTTAGTTAGCAGCTTCCTTCAAGAGCCATCATCTTGCCAACCCTACGCAAGTGACGGTCGCCTTCAAATGATGCTTCCATATATGCATCCAACATATCAATGGGATCTTCTGGGTAGTCGATACGACCACCGAAGGCGATGAAATTTGCATCATTATGCTTGCGTGCCATTGCAGCTGCATATGAATTTTGGGGAAGTGCACAACGGATACCATCAATTTTGTTTGCGCTGATAGAAATTCCGATACCTGTGCCACAAAGCACTACACCGAACTCATATCCGCCTTTTTTATATTCCAAACATGCTTTTTGTGCCATATCTGGATAATCGACAGAATCGGTGGTTGTGACTCCAAGATAATTTACGGTATATCCCATTTTTTCAAGATATCCTACACAACGTTGGGCAAGTTCTACCGCCCCGTGGTCATTTGCAACTACTACACTTGGCATAAAAAATCTCCTTAGGTGTGCTGATGGTACCTCATTTAATCGGTTCTGACTAGTGAGTATTAGTTGTCAGACAGGACTAACTGAGTTAGAATAACGACCATCAGAGGAGCAATCTGTGGCAGAAATTTTTGTGTGCGGGCACCGTAATCCCGATATGGATAGTATATGTGCTGCTTATTCATATGCCTATTTGAAAAATAAGGTAGATCCTACAAATACCTATTACCCAGTTCGTTGTGGAAATCTCAACGACACTACCAAAGCCCAATTTGAGAGGCTTGGAGTAACTCCACCTCCATTCATTAAGGATGTGCGAACTAAGGTTCTGAGCGTTACCCGCAATACCGAATCAGTCGTACAAATTTCCGACCCAGTTTATAAATTGGTATCTTTCTATGGTTCATCGAATAAATCTTCTGTTGTGCCAGTTATGGAAGAGAAAACTTACCGTGGGTTACTCAGTGTTGACGAGGTGAGTAGCTTTGTCTTGAAAGAAAACAGCGGACAAAGACCAATCTATCAATTTATGATTGAGAATTTTCCGAAAGTACTAAAAGGTTCATTTCTCCAGAAAGGTGAAGCATCGCAATTCGATGCTCCAATCATGGTAGGCGCAATGCGCTATGTAATCTTCTGCAAGCATATGGAAGCTTTGGACGGCAGACCGCCGATTTTGGTGGTAGGAGATCGAGAAGATCACATCCGCAAGGCCATAGAGCTGCAAATTCCGGCCATCATTTTAACAGGAATTGAAGATAAAGTAGCCAGCCATGTTGATTGGGACTCCTATAAGGGGACCGTGTATCTGAGTGCAATGGATACTGCTGAAACCATCAGGATGTTGCGCCTCAGTGTTCCCGTCAAGGAGCTGATGCTCCAAGACCCGATCAAATTGGAAGATGATTGTCTTTTTGATGTAGCAAGGGATATTCTTGCAGATAGTGAATTCCGAGGTCTCCCTGTATTCTCAGGTACTACCTATCGTGGATATGTAACCCGAAGATGTTTCCTTGAACGACCAAAGACCAAGGTTATCATGGTCGACCATAACGAAGCCGAACAAGGGGTGACTGGCATTGATGAAGCTGAGGTATTGGAGATCATTGACCACCATCGTCTGGGGGCTGCAAAGACTCGCAACCCGATTTTCATCTGTTGTGAACCGCTTGGTTCATCTTGTACGATTATCTATAAACTATTTGTTCGAAACAACATTGAAATACCAGAATCCATGGCTCGGGTTCTCCTCTCTGGAATTATCAGCGATACCGTGATGCTGAAAAGTCCAACCACTACCTTTGAGGACTATACGGCGGTACAAGATCTTCTGACCCTTGGGGGAGTACCCGATATGCGGCAGTTCGGCGAGACTATGTTCAGTAGCGGCGCCTCCTTGAGCAAGGAAGACCCGAACAAAATACTGCAAGCTGATTTTAAAATCTATCGAGAATTTGGCGTATCGTTTGGAATCGGGCAAAGTGAAGTCACAACGCTCAGTGATATTGATGAATACAAGGAAGCCTATAAAGCTGGATTGGAAAAACTTCGAATTTCCAATGGGCTTGACTGGACCATGTTCCTTATCACCGATGTTGTTCGTGAGAACAGCATCTTGTTGCTGACCAGTATGCCGATTGCAGAAAGAAAACTTGCGTATGAGAGAGTAGAAGAAGGACAGTTCTTCCTTCCTGGTGTTTTGTCCAGAAAGAAGCAGTTGCTCCCTGAAATTCTCAGAGTATTGGAAGAGTAGGTTTATTTGATCTCAGAAATGGTCAGAACGCTGGGGATGGTCTTCAAATTCTTTATGATTTTTTTGAAGTCTTCCTCACGTTCTACTTCCATGGTAAAGGCTCCCCTGAGTTTTCCTTCCTCATCATCATGCAGACGGCCTTCCACAAGATGTCCCTTATATTTTCTCAGGGCTCCTTCTATCTCGCCGAATAAATCATAGGTCCGTTTGCTGGTAACACTGAAACGTTTGGTGAGTTTGGGGAATTCAGTTTCCCATTCAACTTCTACAGCGCGATCCTCGATCTCAGCCATGTTCTTCAGGTTGGGACAACTGCGCTTGTGGACGATGATACCCCTGCCTCTGCTGATATATCCGACAATGTCATCACCCCGTACCGGACTACAGCATTGGGCAATGTGAATCATCATGTTTTTCTCATCACCGACACGGAATTTTACTCGGCTGTCATCATAGACTTCACGTACGATGTTATCCGAATCAACGGGAAGATTTACTGGTGGTAGCTCTTCCTTCGGTTGGTTGTCAGGGGTTTTGCGTTTGGCGATGATGTCCTTGTCTATGAGGATGTTCTCATCGTATTTATTCAGCCATGTCTTGATCTTTTTCCTGGCGCTGTTGGTCTGTGCATATCGTAGCCATTGTAGATGAGGCCGTGCGTTCGGACTGGTCAGGATTTCAATAACTTGGGTGTTCTTCAACGGTGCATTGAGTGGAATGATAGAGCCGTCAGCTTTAGCACCGGTGGTATGGTTTCCTACCTCCGTGTGGATCTGATAGGCAAAATCCAAAGCTGTGGCATTAGTTGGAAGCTCAACAATGTGCCCTTGTGGGGTAAAGACATAGATAGTGTCTTTGAGCAGCTCGCCTTTGATATCCTCCATGTAGGATTCGCTGCTTTCAATCTCACTGGACCAAACCTTCAATTTGCTGATGATCTTGGAAAATTGTTCATTGTCCATATTTGACCATGAACCGCTATCACTGCCAGTTTCAGCTTTGTAACTCCAATGTGCTGCAACACCATACTCAGCGGTAAAGTGCATTTCCTTGGTTCTGATTTGGATTTCCAGCAGTTTGCCATCCAATGCCATAACCGTAGTATGCAGACTCTGGTAATTATTTGCTTTCGGCATGGCAATATAGTCTTTGAACCGTCCTTCAATAGGAGGCCAGAGGCGGTGGACAACCCCTAAGATGGTATAACACTCGGTTATAGTATTGCAGAGAATCCGAACTCCCAGGATATCGAAGATTTCATCGATTTCCTTTTTTCGCTTCTTCATCTTCATATACACCGAATAGGTATGTTTTGCCCTGCTGGTAACGATTACTTCACTTAGTTGTGCATCTCCGCAAGCTCGGTAAATTGATTTTTCAATTCTGTTGAGATATGCATTTTGTTCACTTTTCTTGCTCAATAGGTAGTCTTGGATGTAGGCATAGGTGTCGGGTTTGAGAACTTTCAAACTAAGATCTTCGAGCTCATCCTTGAGCCAAGAAATACCAAGACGGTCGGCCAATGGTGCAAAGATATCCAGCGTATCGCTGGCTATTTCCTTTGCTCGCAGAGGATTCAAATGCTGGATAGTCCTCATGTTGTGCAATTTGTCAGCAAGCTTGATGATGATCACCCGGACATCCTTGCTCATGGCGAAGAACATCTTTCGTATGGTTTCAGCTTCCTGCACGCTTTTGTTCATGGTTTTGAGGTTCGCGATCTTTGTCTCGCCCTCAACCATGTCAGCAACAGATTGTCCGAAGGTTTTTGTTATTTCCTCATAGGAAGTCTCGGTATCCTCTATAGTGTCATGGAGCAATCCAGCACAAATGGTGTCGGCATCCATTTTAAGCTGGATAAGGATTTCACCTACAGCCAACGGATGAATCAAATAAGGTTCACCGCTTGCACGTTTCTGATTCTCATGTTTGCTATCTGCAAAGGTGGCTGCGGCCAAGATTTTCTCTTGGTCGACCTTGGGGTATTTATACGCCTTTTGGATAAATCGTTCGATTAATTGTTCGTACATTCCAGTACCCCCCAAACAACCCGTTCATGCCCAGCAAGATCTTTGACTATGGTAACGTCCTTGAAGTTGTGAGATTCCATAATTGAGGCGACTGCCTTCGTCTGGCGATAATCACACTCCAAGAAAAGCGCTCCTCTATCGATAAGGCATTTCGCGCTTTGCGCTACCAGTGCCCTGATCAAATCCAAACCGTCAGGACCCAACCCATCAAGGGCCAATCTCGGTTCCCATGCAACCTCCTTTGATACCTCGTCGCACCAAGCGGTAGTGAGGTAAGGAGGATTGCTCACGATAATAGCATATTTTCTTGTAATGGTGGAGAGTAGGTTAGTTTGCACCAAGGAAAGTGGGGAGCCTATAAGAGCTTTTGCATTCAAATCGGCTACATGGAGTGCTTCTTTGGAGATATCGCAAAGGGTTACTTCGCTATCGAGCTCCAAAGCCAGGGTTATGCCAATCGCACCGGTTCCTGTGCAAACATCAATGATGGGTTCTATTTGCGATTTACTCTTACCCTTGCAATAGAGCAGTACTGTCTCTACCAAGGTCTCTGTATCGGGGCGAGGGATGAGCGTATGCTCATCAACCTTGAAAGGCCTTCCGAAAAACTCTTTGGTACCCAGAATATAGGCCATGGGTTTATGGGAAAGCCTTTGTTCAAGGAAGTGGTTAAGCGCTGTAAGCTCAGGGATGCTCAAATCTCGAGTGTCTTCCAGAATCAAGTGCACGTGATCCAAGGCAGTGGCTTTTTCGAGCATGAGCCGAGCATCCAAGTCGTACGTATCTGTAATGTTTCGTTCTTTCAGGAGCTTGGCGGTTTCCGTCTTCCATTGCCCTATGGTCATCCTCACGGTCCTCAGGCTTCTTTCAGGGCAGCCTCACCGGCAGCAATCTTGAGTGCTTCCACAACTTCCTCGAGATCTCCGGCCATGACCAGCTCAAGCTTATAAAGGGTCAAATTGATTCTATGATCAGTAAGTCGGTTCTGTGGGAAGTTATACGTTCTGATTCTTTCACTTCGGTCCCCTGATCCAACTTGGCTCTTTCTTGCCTCAGCGCGTTCCTTGTTCTTTTTCTCTTCTTCCATTTCGAACAATCTTGCACGCAATACGCGAAGTGCTTTTGCCTTGTTCTTGATCTGGCTTTTTTCATCCTGGCAGATTACGACCATGCCGGTAGGAAGGTGAGTTAATCTGACGGCACTGTCGGTGGTGTTGACGCTCTGTCCACCTGGCCCACCTGCACGCATTACATCGACCTTCAAATCTTCTTGTCGAATTTCAATATCAGTTTCTTCTGCTTCCGGAAGTACGGCAACGGTTACTGCGCTGGTATGGATACGCCCACCGCTTTCAGTCTCGGGGACACGTTGCACACGGTGTACACCACTCTCAAATCTGAGGGAACCATACACATCTTTTCCACTGATGGAGAGAACCAATTCCTTATAGCCGCCGATACCGGTTTCATTTGATGAGAGAATTTCCATCTTCCACCCCTTGGTATCAGCATAGTGTGAGTACATTCGGAAAAGATTTGCTGCAAAGAGTGCAGCTTCCTCTCCCCCTGTACCTGCTCTGATTTCCATAATGATATCTTTCCCTTCCAATGGGTCAGGGGGGATCAAAAGCATTTTGGTCTTCTGTTCGCTCTTGGTAAGTTGTGTTTCAAGTTCATCCAATTCTTGCTCGGTAAGTTCCAGCATTTCAGGATCTTTTTCTTCCTTGAGCAACTGCTTGGCGTCATCAATTTGTTCCATCAAGCTTTGCATGTTTTTCATCTCATCGATGATTGGGGCAAGGTGGGCACGCTCCTGGTTAAGGCTCTTATATAACTTCATGTCCTTCATGGTTTCAGGACTACCGAGTTTTTCATCTATTTCTGCAAGTTGTGCCTCATATTCAGGCAGTTTTTCTAGCATTGGTTTCTCCTAAGTCTCAAGTATACAAAAGTGTACAAACTTTGCATAGCATTGCTAGATGTTCAGCTGGGTAAGCAAATTGTGGTTTTCAGCTACTTCCTTGGGATTGAGTGTATTCATTTTCAAAAAGAGCAGGCCGCCGATAAGGAAGAACATGGCGGGAATCAAACCGATATGCAATCGGATACCCCATACAGCCTGACTTGTTATCGCATCTGGATCAAAGTGTGTAAGTCGGTGAACCGCAAAGAAAACCAAAGCTTGGCTGGCATAACTGAACCGCATGAAGAATGCCCTGATTCCCATTACGATTCCATCGTCACGTCGTTTCTGTTCCAGCACCAAGCCATCGATGACATCTGCCATGGCAGGACTCATAAACGTCCAGAATCCTCCGAATCCAAGTCCCCAAAGAGCCATTGCCACAATATAGCCTGTCAAAGAGGAGAGGAAGGTAAGCGGCAGAGCAAACAAGGCAAGGAAGAAAGAACAAATGATAAGCATCATCTGGTTGTTTTTCAAACGCTTTGCAACTTGGGTCCAGAGCAGTATGGAAAG
>QJZS01000190.1 GCA_003247345.1 Spirochaetales bacterium | reverse complement strand
TTCAACCTTCCCAGTTTGATTGTATTCAGAAGTTTCAATGGAGCTTTTGGAGCAGGTATCTTCCCTGTAACCATGGCTCTGGTAGGACAATCCTTCAGTGATAAGGAACGACAGGGAGCCCTTGGAAAGGTAATGGGATTGATGTTCCTCGGTGGGGCGACTGCCACCGCCCTTGGTGGAATTATGTCCTATTTTGGTTCCTGGAGACTTGTGTATATTGCCTACGGGGTGGGTGAACTGGCTATTGCTTTTGTAATTTCGCGGATTTTGGAGAAAGATGCTCCTGTGGTATCCAAATTGAATTTCATTGCAGCTTATAAAACTCCACTTTCCAACTATAGGTTCATGAGATTAGTATTTGTGATTTTCTTTGTTGGTTTCTCCGTGTTTGGAACCTTTACGTATTCAGGGGAACTTCTCCAATCTCTCACAGGATTTACCGTTCTTCAGGTCGGATTGATTCTTTCCTTCTTTGGGTTGGGAACTGTCTTTGGAGGACGCATTGCACCAAAAGCAAAGAAAAAATTAAAGCAGGGCTTCTTAGTTGTAGCCGGATTATTCGGATTTATTGGTTTGTATGCTTTGTCGGTTCTGACCAATGTGTATCTGATCGCAGTTGCGCTTTTCTTGTTCGGTGTTGCGTTTATCTTCCTTCAGTCAACACTTGTTGCTACCGCACAAGCTAAATTGTCCGCCATGCGAGGTACTGCCATGTCCTTGGCTTCCTTCAATATGTTTGTAGGTGGAGCAATCGGTACTACTGTCAATGGAAGACTGATTTCTACAGCTGGAATCAGCTCGGTTTTCTCTTATGCTTCATTCGTTATTCTTGTTGTTGGATTGGTGGCGGCTATTTTCATTTCCCGCTTTGAAATGAGACAACGCTTGGCAATGAGTAAATAGATTGTTGCATTTATTATAGTATTGACTGAGGCAGGGAATTCCCTGCCTTTTTCCTATTGTAAAGCAAAGAATGAAATCTATTTTTCTCGGATGTGGTAAAGTTTCTCCGTATTCTTTACTCCTTATGCCTAGCCAAGTAGGAGGGGGGTATGGCATCATACACAGTAAGAGGGATGCTATGAGCGCAACGATTGAATTGGATGTCTTATCCGTAGTGATATTGGTGTTCGCCATCGCGTTGGCTTCAAGAAGTTTGTACAGTAAGCCAAGTAATCGATGGTATATTCTTTCTGCCCTCACGCTGATAGTAGTAATCGGAACGGAACTTTTTGCTTATCAGGTTGATGATATCGGCTCTTCAAGCCAGATTTTCTGGCATACGATTACCAACGTTTTTGGTTTTGGCCTTTCTCCTTTATTCGTATATTTCCTTTTCAGATATATCACGCATGGTTCTCACTTGAAACGACCACTTTTGATGTTGCTCCCCGCTATTATCAATGGAGTTCTTAGCATTTCAAGCTATTTTACTGGTTGGTATTTCTCTGTAGATGCCATGAATGTGTATAAGCGTGGACCTATTTTTTTCATAGCAGTTGTCACAATGTTCCTGTATCTGGGGTTTTGTGTTCTTTATCTCATCAATACTTGGAAGCACTATGAAACAGCTGATCGTCCTCTGTTTGCCTCGATTCTTACCGTTCCTATTATTGGATTCATCATGCAGATGATTTTTCCTACAGTTCTCATGCTTTGGCCTGGGAATGCTCTTTCTATTTTGCTATTTTATCTATTTTCCCAAGAACAATATTATGCCTTTGATGTACTGACAGATCTCCGTAACCGTGCAGTATTCATGCGCGATCTTATGGACTTGCAACATGATTATGCTGGTCCTGCAACAATTGTTGTGTGTGATGTTAATGATTTGAAAAAAGCAAACGACAATTACGGTCATGTTCGAGGGGATGAGTTACTTTCTTACGCCGCAAACCTCTTGGAGCAGTGTTTCGGCATGGTTGGGAAAATTTATCGTATCGGGGGTGATGAGTTTGCAGTAATCAGTACTGTAAAAGATCCCAAAGATATCGAAGAATCTGTAGCTTTTTTAGGCAAACAAATTGAATTTAACAATCAGGATCGTACGATACCTCTTTCACTCGCATTGGGATGGTCCTGGTGCGAATCTTGCATTGGAAACTTATTCAATACCTATGTTTCTGCTGATGACAGCATGTATCGTAACAAGGGGAAGATGAAAAGCGATAGGAGATAGCTTATGGAAGAGTGTGTACAATATACCTATCTCAGTATCCCAAATTTTGAGCGCAGAATTTCAGAACACCCGATTGGATACATCCCTTTGGGAAGTCTGGAATGGCATGGGAAACACAATGTCTTGGGTTCAGATGCGTTGCAGGCGGAGGGTATTTTCATCAAAGCTGCCGAGCGATTTGGGGGGATAGTGTTTCCTCCCTTATATTTGGGACCCGATAGGATTACAGATGCAGGAAATGGAAAGTCGTTAATAGGTATGGATTCCAGCGAAACCACAAAACCCCACCAACAACTTGTGGGGAGCCTTTATTGGGTTTCAAACGGGCTATTCTTGCAGGTGCTTGAGGCAATAGTGGCGCAAGCAAAAAGAGCAGGGTTTATCTGCCTGCTTGCTGACGGGCATGGTGCTTCAAGAAAGCTATGGGCCCAACAAGCAGCACAATGGGAAAAACAGTATGATATTATTCTCCTGTCTTCAATCAATGACTTTTCGGAGGGTACGTACCTAGCCCAGACCGATCATGGAGGAAGGTGCGAGACCTCCACCATGATGGCTTTATCTCCTAATCTCGTCGATTTATCCCGTCTGGACTCAGAATCTTGGCCTCTTGGCGTAAAAGGAGAAGACCCCAGACTTTCTGATGCTGCTTACGGGCAGTACATTATCGAGACGACGGTACAATCTATAGGCCAAAAATTGCAGGAACTGGGCTTATAGAGGAAGCGAGAACTTTTTTGCACGTTTCAAGGCTTCCAACGTAGTTTTCCAGTTGTTGTTCTGAATTTCGTTGCCGTCTATCATCCAGCTGCCAGTCATTGCCAAAACATGAGGATTCTCCAAGTATGTTGGAGTCATTGCTTCAGTGATGTGGCCTGCCACGATGAATGAAAGGCTTGCTTTTTCGCCCATTTCATCAATGAAGGGAAGTCCGCCTAATTCTTCGACAGGAAAACATCCCAATACATCCAGATTCCATGTTTTGGCCACGAATGCTTGTGTGGTGACGGCAAAAATAGGAATCGAAGCATCTTGGCAAAGTCGAACGATCTGTTCGTCGAATAGTGGGGAGAAGATGAAAGCAGCGCCTGCTTTTATTGCCTTTTCTGCTTCTTCTTTGGTTTGAACATTTCCTCCACCGACTATAAGATCTTTTTCCTTTGCCAACCTCCTCAGCAAGGGCAGACCATCGCTCATGTGCTGGGAGATGTTTGCAATACGCATACCGCTTTCTCGTAATACACGGATTAAATCTTCCGCTTGCTCAGCTTTGACTGTTTTGACCATGGGTATACATCGTTGTTGCACCAATGCGATTGTTGTTGTATCCATGTCAGCCTCCTTTTGTATTTCCAGTCTACGATTTTTGTTTCATCCAGTCGACAAAAAAATAATAGATCATGAAAATAAAAGCGCTGATAGACCACGTAACGGGGTAGGCAGAGAATATTACCCTGATATCCATAAAGAGCCAGAGGCCCACATAGATGTATATCAGGCGGAAAATACACCAAACTGCCAACATGATGCTCATCGATATTATAGCTTTACCGGCACCGCGCATAATGCCACTCATGGAATGGCTGAAGGCGAGGGCAAAGAAAAAGAGACTTGAGATTTTTGATTTTGTTACACCATATGCGATTACTTGTGGATCACTGCTGAAAAATCGAACCAAAGGTTCTGCCCCAAGATAGAGGATAATCCCTATGGTCTCTGCCATGAGCATGGCAAATATGATGCCAAACCGAGCACCTTTTTTTACCCGTTCATATTCACCGGCTCCCAAGTTTTGACCCGTGTATGTGGTTAATGCCAATGCAAACGTGGTTACAGGGATCATGGCAAATCCTTGGATTCGCATGAAGGATCCATTACCTGCCATTGCCGCTGCCCCGAACAGGTTGATTGATGATTGTAAGATAACATTGGCAAAACTGGTTACAGAGTTTTGAATTCCTGACGGTATCCCATAACTGAGGATTTGCCCAAGATACCCTTTATATAAACGAATGGATCGAATACGAACACGGATGACGTCATCAATTGTTAGGAGTAGCCTGAAGCTCAAGATGGCACTTACACCTTGTGAAATAATCGTGGCATATGCAGTTCCTTCTATTCCCATTCCAAAAACACCTACGAATACCAAATCAAGAACGATATTCAAGGTTGCAGATACCATCAAGAAATACAGGGGGTGTTTGCTGTCTCCGACAGCTTGGAGAATTCCACTTGCCGTATTGTAGAGAATCAGGGTAGAAATGCCCAGAGAATAGATACGAAGGTAAGATGCTGCGTCAGTAAATACATCGGAAGGTGTTCTCATCCAGGTAAGAATTACGGGAGTGAAGAAATAGCCGAAAAAAGTGAGGAAAAAACCTGTAATAAGACCAAGGGCGACAGTGGTATGGACGGCCTTGGTGACGGCTTTATGATTTCCTTGGCCGAAGGCAGTGGAAATGACTACTCCAGCACCGACAAATACACCTTGGGAGAGTCCGATCATCAACATGATAAGGCTGGATGTTGACGTGATGGCAGCCAACGCTTCTCTTCCTACAAAATTACCTACCACGAGAGTATCAGCGGTATGATATAGTTGCTGGAATAAGGTTCCTAAAAAAAGGGGAAAGGCAAAGAGAAGAAGGTTTCTCTGAATCGATCCGCTAGTCATTAATTTTGTGTGAGTCGCCATATGATGTAGTACTTTATTCCAATGTGGTTCTTGTTGCAAGCGAGAGGTGTGCAATAAAAAAATTTATTTAAGAATCAGTACTTGAAGCTGTGATTTTGAGGTTGAATCGCCATAGTACAAAAAATAGAGGGTATGTGTAGAATAATTTATACAAAATATTGTTTTATAAACAATAGAAAATTTGTGTAAAAATTGACGAATCATACTGCAACCGAAGGTGATTTTTATTATGATTATTTTATTCGAATTATCTATCTGTCTTGTTTGTTATGGATCTCCATATTAGAAACATAATACGTGCCTAATTTCAGTCCAAACACATGAGATGATGATTCAATAGACATGATTATAGAGGAAAAATATATGAATAAAGAAGAATTGGTTAGTAGTATCAAAAGGTTGAGCGATGCAAATGGCATAAGCGGATTTGAAGACGAAGTACTGACAACCATACGGGAAGAGGGTTCTTCCTTGGGTACTTTTTCCGAAGACAGTATGCGCAATCTGTATTTGCAACGTAGTGGAAATAAGGAAGGGCTTCCTGTTGTGCAACTCAATGCCCATACTGACGAAGTAGGATTCATGGTTAAGGCCATTCGCGACGATGGAATGATTGAGTTTATTACCATCGGGGGATGGGTAGCCGCCAATATTCCTGCTCATATGGTCAGAATCCTCAACAAGGACGGAATCTATATTCCTGCGGTTGTTGCAAGTAAACCACCACACTTTATGACTGAGGCTGAGCGCAATGCTCCTTTGGATATTACCAAGATGGTGTTGGACGTTGGCGCTCATACGAAAGAAGAAGTACTCAATGATTATAAAATTGGTATTGCGGCTCCTGTAATCCCTGAAGTTTCCTGTTTGTACGATGCAATTCATGACAATGTAATCGGCAAAGCCTTTGATTGCCGCATTGGTTGCGCAGCAGCATTGGCAACGATGAAAGATCTGGCGGATACGGATTTGAAGGTGAATTTAGTCGGTGATTTCTCCAGCCAGGAAGAAGTAGGTACTCGAGGTAGCATCGTAAGTACTCAAACGATTAAAGCCGATCTTGCCATCGTGTTTGAAGGTTGTCCCGCCGATGATACGGTCGTCCCAGCCTACCAGGCTCAAACCTGTCTGAAAAAAGGACCCATGCTTCGCCATATCGACGCAAGGATGATCACAAATCCTCGTTTTCAGCGTTTCGCCCTTGATCTTGCCGAGGCTCTGGATATTCCTGTCCAAGAGGCTGTCCGTAACGGTGGTGCCACCAACGGAGCTGCAATCCATCTTTCAAATGCAGGTATTCCTACCATTGTAATTGGGATTCCTGTTCGCTATGCACATACTCATTATGGAATTAGCAGTGTCTTTGATGTTGAAAAATCAATTCAGCTTGCAAAAGCCATCATCCAAAAGCTTGACGAACAGATAATTAAGTCTTTCTAAATATTTTTAAATCATTCTCTCTTCTTTTGCGCCAAAGGGTGCAAAAGGAAGGGAAAATGTTAGGAAAGTGTTAAATCATTTAATTATTTTTGCACATCTAAACCGATTTGTCCGACGCTCTTTACAAAGAAGTGTCAAGATTCTATGCTGGACGCAACAGGAGATATGTAATGCGCATACTCGATTATCTAACAGAATCGTCAATACTATTTCTCACTGATAGCAATAAAAACCAAGTCCTCAAGACAATGACAAAAAAAGCCTTTGAGTTGGGATATGTGCCAAATGAGGCTGCTTTCAGTGAAGCCATCTTCGACCGAGAGTCAATTATGAGTACGGGAATTGGTTTACAAGTAGCCATTCCTCACGCTAAATTGCCCGGAATTAAAGAGTTTTTTGTCATGGGTGCCATTTTGGGGTCTGATACCTCATGGGACGCTTTGGATAAGAAGCCGGTTCGTTTGGTCTTCATGATCGGAGGTCCTTCCGATAAGCAGACAGATTACTTGCAGATTCTTTCAAAAATCACTTTGGTTATCAAAAATGCAGACCGGAGAAGTGCACTTATGGCAGCTGATTCCGCGAAAGCAGTCCTTGATGCTTTTGCTGATTTATAGGCTGAGGCGGAATACAGATGGAATTTAATGTTTTTTTGTATTTGGCAGCGATTTTTGCTGCTGGATATGCCAGTAAGCTTATTACGTCAGCTTTGAAGATCCCTGAGGTAACAGGACATGTCGTCATGGGCGTATTGCTTGGTGGCTCATTAGTCAACTTGCTTTCAACCAAAACCCTTGATATGCTCAGCCCGCTCTCTTCCATTGCGCTTGCTTTGATTGCATTTACGATCGGTATCGAGTTGAAATTAGAAGTAATCAAGAAATTGGGTAAGAGTATATTTGCCATTGTCACGTTCGAGAGCGTTGGTGCTTTCATTGTTGTATTCTTAAGTTTGCACTACATTTTTAAAGCAGATTTAAATACAGCATTGCTTTTGGGTTCGGTTGCATCAGCTACAGCCCCTGCTGCAACAGTAGCCGTAATCAAGCAATATAAGGCAAAAGGTGTACTCACTTCCACTATTCTGGCTGTCGTTGGTATCGATGACGCGTTCGCACTAATCATCTATGTATTTGTAGAAAGCTTTGTAAGTTCCAACCTGCTGGGTAAATCAGTTGCCTTGGGAGCTATGATCGGTTCGGCTTTCCTTTCTATTCTTACTGCAATCGGCTTGGGTGTGGTTTCAGCAATTGTGTATATCCTCATTCTTCGTAAGACAAAGAACAATGATTTTGTGATGTTGCTGCTTACTGCTTTCCTCTTCTTGCTATTGGGACTCGCAGAAGTACTTGGTGTATCCGAACTTCTTGCCATCATGGCTTTTGGTATGATGATTGTAAACAGTTCATCAGTATTGAGTAAAAAGAGTGAATCAGTGATTTCCAATTTCTCGCCAGTATTCCTAGTGGCCTTCTTCATCTTAGGAGGTGCTCACCTTGATATTTCATTGATCGGGAAAATTGGATTCCTTGGTTTGTTTTACTTCGCTGCAAGAAGTGTGGGTAAAATCGGAGGGGCTACGCTTGGTGCTGTGCTTGGCAAAGCTCCAAAGAATATCCGCTTTTTGATTGGGTTCTCGTTGCTGCCTCAGGTAGGGGTGGCATTGGCACTTGCCCTGGCTATCAATAAAACCTTCGGTAGCCCTGAATTCGGCGCCGTTGGTGCACAGCTGGCAAGTGTAATAATTAATGTTTTATTGTTCACCACGATCATCACAGAGGTTGTTGGTCCTTTGCTGACACGTTTGGCCCTGAGAAAAGCTGGCGAAACGAATGAACGTACGTAGGAGGAAGCAATGAACCTATTGCTCATGGTACTTTCAGATTTAGATTATAAAGAAGATGTATTCCTTGCACTGCAGAGTGTAGGTATTACCAAGGCTACCGTGTTTGATGCAAAAAGCATGGATAAGAGTCTAGAGAGTGAATATAGTCTGTTCACTGGTTTCCTTCATAGCAGAAGTGAGATGGAAGGGGAACGGATGGTATTCATTGCTCCTCTTGCCTCCCCTGATTTGGCCAAAGAGTTGTTGACCAATTTGGAAGCAGGTGGAATTCCCGTAAAAACTGAGGATATTCTCAGCCTAACGGTATTCCCTGTCTCCTATTGTTTTGACCAATCCTCTGGGCTGTGCAAATAGTCTGAAAGTTAATATTATCAAATGATTCTTCCTGCAGGAGAAATTCTGCAGGAAGTTTTTTATATCCAATAAGCATGTATACCGAATAAAATCCAAAAGTGAAAATCCTTTTGTTACTAATCCCTTTCTCTCTATTTCCATGGAGTTCGATTTTCTATTTGACTCATTATTATCTTCTATAACGAATACAATGTGTTCTGAAATGGAGTCTCTATTTCTTTTTTATGACGGTTTCATATCATGTTTTTTAAATCGATATTATGAGAAGTGTTGTTTGCTAATTTTGCAAAAATGGGAAAACAGTTAGTTCAAAAACATTTTAAATATATACAATAAAATGATTAGTTATTCTTCTTGACACCAATTTTTAGGGTTATATAATCTACATTAGTTAGTACAAAAACGAACAAACTAAAAGAGGTGCACTTTGCCTGAACCAAGAAGATCGCGCTTGATTAATTCATCGAGAGTAATCCATCAGCTATGGATTGAGGATCAGCTGAGCCGTGCTGACCTGTCGACTCGACTTGCTCTGACAAAGTCCTCAGTGTCAAATATTGTCAATGATCTGATTGTTCGGGGAATTATCATGGAAAATGAAATTCTGGATTCAAGCCCCAAAGGTGGGAGAAGGGCAATTGGATTGATGCTGAATCGAGATTATTTTCATGTAATCGGAATTGAAATTCGTTCGGATTCGTACACAACGATTGCAGTGGATTTAAAAGGGAAAGTGCTTTTCTCGGAAACAAACCAAAAGGGTTTTACCGCAAATACATTTAAACAAGAAGTTTGTCAATTAATTGATAAGGTTGGGAATCAGCGATACGGGACAAATAGTCACCTCTTTGGAGTTGGGATTGGGTTCTCTGGAGTTATTGATGCAGAGAATCAAATTATTTATCGTTCCGTCTCTCTGGATTTTAAACAGCCTTTTAATTTTGCGAAGGAAATCGCATCACAATTTACATTCCCTGTAATCCTTGAGAACGATGCAAATTGTGGGGCATGGGGAGAAGTTGTTTTCCAAAGAAAACGAAATCTCAAAAATTTTTTATTCGTCTTGATAGAGTTCTGGAAACGATATGAGGTAGAAACTGGACTTGCACAACCTACCATAGGTCTTGGGTTTGGGTTTGATGGGAAAATATATCGAGGTAGTACCAGTCAAGCTGGTGAATTCAAAAGTTTATTCAACAATGAATTGAAATCAGAAAAACAAGTACTAATTGCAGAAGGGGTCGCCGTTACTGAAGACGAACAGGCGTTACGTGCATATATTCGAGAAATATGTAAGAACCTAGCATTTTTAGTTAATACCTTGGATATTGGGCATATTTTCATCGGGGGCACTATAGAACCGCTTCAATCATTCATGCCTGAAATGCTAAACGAAGAATTGAAAGCCAATTCGTTGACGGATGCCGATTCGTCGTGTGCCATTCAGTTTTCCTCTCTTGGATATGATGCCGTCTCGTTTGGTGCAGCAGCTCTCGTTCTCGATAAAATCTTAATGAATTTGGAACCGTTACAGGGTTCTGCCTTGAAGCAGGCAGTGCCTCTGTTTCATCTACTTGTGTGACCGTTTCTACCCTTTGAGGGTGAGATACAATATGGAGGTCTTGTATGAAAATGAATCGATTTTTAAGTCTCGTATTGGTATTGTTGCTATTGCTTCCTGGTTTGCTATTAGCATCAGGTACGAAAGAAGCAGAAAAAGATGGAATGATTGAATTATCAGTTTATCACTATCTTGATCAGACTGATAAAACGACAGCACCTAATTTTCAACATTTGGTGGATGTGTTTGAATCAGAGAATCCAAACATCAAACTCAATTTTGAATATGGGTATGGAGAGTCATTCCACGACAAATTACAGACAATGGCTATGAGCGGACAATTGCCTGATATTATTTTGTTATACCCAGGTGAAAGAACAAGTCAGGTGACTTCTGCCGGTTTGGTGAAAGATTTACGTCCTTATCTTGCTGGACACGAAAGTGAATTTGCGGATATGGCGATGCAAGCTCAAGGGGATAATGGGGAAATCTGGGAACTGCCAGAAGATATTTCAATCACTTCAATAATGTACACCAACAATAAGTTATTGAAAAATTTAGGGCTTTCATTTCCTAAAACATATGATGAGCTAATAGCACAGGGTGCTGTAATCAGAAATGCAGGTTTGATTCCGATTTCTATTGCCAACAAGGATGCTTGGCCAATGCAATCATGTCTTGCTGGAATGCTGGTTGAACGAACTTGTGGTATGTCTTGGTGGAATGATGTTCTTGCAGGAAATGCAAGCTATGCAGATCCAGAGTTTGTATATGCATTAGACATTATAAAAGATCTACAGAATCAGGAAATGTTATCACCAGGAACAAACCAATTGGCGTATGGTCAAGGATTGGATGATTTTGTGAATGAAAGGGCCGTATATTTTATTGATGGAGGTTGGACTGTTAACAATATGGTAGGTGAGCTTACTGATGAACAAAAAACATACGTCAGTTTGGAGTCATTCCCAGATATTGCTAATCAAAAAGGGAAGAGTATGTCAGTCTCCGCAACAGCCGGCCAAGGGTTTGGAATGAATGCAAATCTTACAGATGAAGAAGCCGCTGCGGCATGGAAATGGATTTGGTTCTATTCTGGTCCAGAAGGGTCTGCAATTAGACAACAATATGGCAGGCTTCCAGCATATAATTTGGCTGAGCCAGAACAAGCTGATCCTATGATTAAGAAGCTTATCACCTTCGCTGGACAGGTCCCTATGGGTTATGTAATGGATTCAGTGATTGCTGCAGAACCCATTGGTACATTTAATATCAACCTACAGAATATGATGTTTGGAACAATGACTCCTGAAGAGGTTGCAAAGCATCTTGAAGATATGGTTGTAGCTCTAGGGCGTTAAATTTCCGATTCGACCCCTTCCTTCCCAATATGGGGAGGATGAGGTCTCATTGTAGGGTAAGTAAGTATGACGTATACACAACAAAAGCACATGAGTTATTGGATTTTGGTATTGCCAGGGATTTTAGTATTCATTGCTATTATAATGTTTCCAGTAATTTATAGCTTTTTATTGAGTTTTACGAATTGGAATGGTTATGGAAAGCCGTCCTATGCAGGGCTAGAGAATTATAAAACGATTCTCATTGACCCGGTCTTTCTCCACTCACTTAGAAACAATCTTCTAATAATTGCAGTTTCTGTTTTTGGCCAAATTCCACTTGGATTTTTGTTGGCTTACTTGTTACATCGAAAAGTTGTTCGGCATGGGAATTTCTATCAAACCATGATCTTTCTACCGATTACGATATCACCGGTCGTAGTAGCTTTGCTATGGAATCAAATTTTTTCTTCATCTGGAATGATTGTAGCCTTGATTCGCTCAGTTACCCAAAATCCACAATATGTAATAAAAATTTTCGAGGACCCTGAATTCGCAATAATGCCGATATTGTTTGTACTGCTTTGGATGCATACAGGTACTTATATGATCATTTATTATGCAAATCTACAAAAAATGACACCTTCTGTGCTTGAAGCAGCACAAATTGATGGAGCAAGCGAAGCCCAAATGCTTGGAAGAATCATTCTGCCTAGTATGATTGCCACTATAGCAACAACCGCAATATTTGCTATTTCTGGAAGTTTGAAAGCATTTGATTTGATCTATGCCATGACGGGTGGAGGTCCAGCACATTTTACTGAAGTAATTGCAATTTACATGTATGTGAATACATTCAAGTATTATAAATACGGTTTTGGAAGTGCTACCTCTATAATTATCGTTTTATTGGCCGTTGGATTGATTCTAATACTGCAATCAATAAGCAAAAAATTCGAAAGACGGTACGAATAAGGATAATTGGAAATGAAAAAACCAATCACAATAGGTAGAATATTTGCCTATGTACTGATGATTCTATTTGCTCTATTAACGATAGTGCCCCTGCTTTGGATGTTCCTCAGTGCTTTCAAGCCTCACGCAATGATTGTACGTCAACCTCTTTTGCCTCCGATGACTTTATACTTGGAGAACTTTAGGCTAGCTTGGACCCAAGGCCATCTGGGAATTTATTTTGCTAATAGCATTGTTTACGCTATGACATCAACTATTTTTACTGTTGTCTTGGCAATAAGTAGTGGTTATGCACTTTCAAAATTTTCTTATCCCAGCGGTAAATTCATTTATGCTTTATATACACTTGGACTTTTGATCACGGTTCATTCGGTTATAGTCCCACTTTTCATTATGGAAACTAAACTGGGTATTGCAAATACTCGTTTTGGAGTAATACTGCCCTATATTGCATTCGGACTTCCCTTTGAAGTTTTTCTGGCAACGACATATGTAAAGGGTATTCCTGATGCAATGCAAGAATCAGCAATTATTGATGGTGCGACTTTTCTCGAGGTGTTCGTAAAGATAATTATTCCAGTTGCTACACCGATTATATCCACAATGTTTATCTATACCTTTTTAGGAAACTGGAATGAATTCATACTCGTTTTGACGCTGACTAGTGAATTGGCAATTCGTTCTCTCCCTGTGGGTATCAATAGCTTTGCAGGAGGGATGAGTCGAGATTACGGATTACAATTTGCAGCTTTGGTAATAGGGACTATCCCTATGATTATTTTCTACTTGATATTCAAGGATAAGATTGCCCAGGGATTTGCTGCTGGGTCAACGAAGGAATAGAAGAGTTGCCCAGATGAAAAAAAGTATTTCCCTCATTCCATATCCCTCATATGGAATTACCTTAAATAAAGGATTTTTTTCAATTGAGAATCCCGTTACGATTAATTTTTCAGAAATTGAATTAAGTGTTCCAGTTGAAGTTCTCGAACAAAATCCTTGGCATTTTGAACTTGTAAGAAATCCAGCCTCATATGCACAAATACAAGTTGAGAAATCTTTGAATATTACCAATCCAGAAGGATATGAAATAGACATTACAGAGCAAGGTATTAAGATTTATAGTTTTACAGAAAAAGGTACATTTTATGCTTTCCAGACATTGAAACAACTCATGGGTTCTCTCAATGAAACATTGCAATGCTGTTATATAAAAGATGAACCCGCACTTTCTTGGCGTGGGCTTATGATTGATGTTGCAAGGTCCTTTTGTCCCCTTCCAGAGTTATATCATTTGATCGATATTATGGCTTTATGTAAATTGAACATTCTTCATCTTCACTTGACGGATGATCAGGGCTGGAGATTCCCAGTACCTGCGTATCCTGAATTAGTTGACAAAGAATCGGGTTTCTATACAAAAGATGATTTAGTTCAACTTGTATCTTATGCTTGCAAAC
>QJZS01000006.1 GCA_003247345.1 Spirochaetales bacterium | reverse complement strand
AAACATAGCCATCAATTCTGCATCGGAATAAGTTTCCAATCCTTTGGCTATATTCTGCTTGATAATATCAAGCCTATCTGTGAGATCGAGGACAACCGTCATGGACGTTGCTTTAGCATCATTAAGGCTCTTAACCAGATCATCCGTTACTTTAGTTGATTGCTTTTCTAACCAAGTTTCGTCCAACGCATCAGTAATTGCATTTGAAATTAGTTTTGTCTGAGCATCTACTACAGCTTTCTGAGCAGCATCTGTAATTGTAGTTCCACCCGTAATTCCGTTTCTTACTACTTCCGGAATCAAATCAACAATTTTTCCATGCACAAGAGTTGGTATCTCATTATCATTAATCAAATTTCTATAAAATTCCTGGTCCAAGAGCGTATTGTTAATACCTCTGGTCATCATATACCCAACGCCATACATCATGAATACGAATGAAAGTATGATAAAAACGATGATCTTTAGAGTTTTCACCTCATCCTCCTTATTCCATTTCATCAATAAGTACATGGTGAGGCATGAAATATGATAAGTCAATGTTTCACAATGAGATAGCACATAATTTATAATGCAAATACCTGTTGTATAGGGTTGTTTTAGATGCTGGTAATATTATTCAACCGTCACGGACTTTGCAAGATTCCTCGGTTTATCTGGATCATTACCTTTTTGGACAGAGCAATAATATGCATACAATTGGCTTACTATTACACTCAGAATTGGACTGAACAATGGATGCGTCTTTGGAATTCTGAAAATCATATCTGCGGTATGATCAAAGGTGTGCACTTCCTCAAAGGTAATAACCAAAGCTGTAGCACCTCTCGCCTTCACTTCCTTGATGTTTGAATCCATTTTTGTATATAAGGCTGGTTGTGTGCAAAGAGCTACAACCAAGGTTGAGGTATCAACCAAAGCAATCGGACCATGCTTCAATTCCCCAGCCGCAAAGGCTTCACTATGCGTATAACTGATCTCTTTCAATTTTAAAGCACTTTCTAAACTGATAGCATAATCAACAAGTCTTCCCATAAAGAATACTTTGGTCTTGTTGAATTGATTTGCTGCGAAGCGCTGGATATCCTCAAGCCTATCAAGAAGCAACTGAGCTTGGCCTGGAAGATTTTTCAATGCATCAAGCAATGCTGACTGTTCAGCCTTAGCCAATAACGCAGCGATTGTGAACAAACTGAGAAGCTGTGTGGTAAACGCCTTAGTGGACGCCACAGCGATTTCAGGGCCGGCTTGGGTATACATCACCTTATCGGCCTCTCGGCTCAGTGTGCAGCCAACAACGTTGGTTATAGCAAGCGTTGGGATGCCCAGGCTCTTCAACATTCTCAGAGTTGCAATGGTATCGGCAGTTTCACCGCTTTGGCTGATGAGAATACAGATCTCATCTTCCTTTCGAATATGGGTCTTGTAACGCAGCTCACTGGCGATCACGACTTCTACAGGGACAGAAGCAACTTGTTCAATTACATAAGAAGCAACCATAGCTGCGTGGTATGCTGTGCCGCATCCTGTAATCAAAAGATGCTTGGCCCCTTTTATCATTGTTTCAATATCCTGAGGAAAAACAAGATTGCCCTGTTTGTCCAATTTATGGCGCAAGGTATCACCAAGAGCTTTAGGTTGCTCGCATATTTCTTTGAGCATGAAATGCTCATAACCACATTTCTCTGCTGCTTCCATATTCCATTCAATGGTTTCTATATCTCTTTTGATCTCATCCCCGTCAAGGTTATAGATTTTGACATCGTCTTTGGTCAAAACAGCAATCTCAAGATCATTGAGGTATTGCACCTTTTTTGTATGAGAAAGCAAAGGCGGAACATCACTGGCAATCAAGGTAGCATCGTCACATCTTCCGATTACCAACGGGCTGTCTTTTCTGGCAACCACCAGCAAATCAGGCTGTTCTTCACAAACGACGGCAATAGCATAGGAACCATCCAATCTTTTAATCGTTTCACGTACGGCAAGAAGCAAATCTCCGTTATAATGAAAATCTATGAGGTGTGCGATAACCTCGCTGTCCGTTTGACTTACAAAATCAACATGGTGTTTTTCAAGCCACGCCCGCAATTCTTCATGGTTTTCAATGATACCATTATGAACTACGGCAATGCTTTGGGAAACATCAGTATGGGGATGGCTATTCAGATCGGAAGGTTCTCCATGGGTCGCCCATCTGGTATGGCCGATACCACAACTGCCAGTAACCGGCTTTTGCTGCACCAATAACTCAAGATTGGATAATCTGCCTTTGATCTTTCGTACCTGGAGTTTTCGTTTCTCGGAAATTACTGCAATACCTGCGGAATCGTAGCCTCTGTATTCAAGTCTTCTCAAAGCATCCAATAGGATTTGTGATGAAGCGTCTTTACCGATATAGCCTACAATTCCACACATATTGCACCTTCCTCATATCGTTATTACTCTGTATTACCACATTTTTATCATATTTTAAACAAAACTTTTATAAGGTTTCAAAAAAACGTAGCTTTTACCTACCGTCTTGTTTGATCAACTGATACATCATTCCCAATTCTTCATCACTTAGTTCGAGGAACTGAGACAATAAAAGTATTGCACGTAAATGTTCTTCTATCTTTTTCAAATACTCTTCTTTCAACTGATCGTGATTCCGAGCAGCTACATAACTTCCTTTCGCTGCAACCGTATTGATATAGCCTTCACGTTCCAGCTCCTCATACGCTCTTTTCGTGGTAATCACACTAATATTCAATTCATTTGCTAGAGATCTTATTGAAGGAAGCAAAAGTCCTTCCTTCAATATCCCATTCACGATTTGAATTTTAACTTGTTGTGCAATCTGAGCATAAATTGGTTGAGGATTGCTGTTTGAGAGTATAATATCCATGGTTTTTCCTTTCTGTATATATCCAGTATATATTGTTTAATACACATGTCAATAGTTAATCGTTAAGAGTTCTCAAAAGTTATACAAATAGTTATACTGGTTTGCATGATTGATTTCCCCTATGAAAAGAAAAATACGTTAAGCGACTCACTGATGCAGTTGTTTGCCATCTTGCAAGTACTCAGAAGCGAAGATGGTTGCCCTTGGGATCGTGAACAAGACACAAAAAGTGTCGCCACGAATCTTCTGGATGAAGCCTATGAATATATCGATGCAACGATTGATAATGATCAGGAAGGGCAAAAAGAAGAGATTGGTGACGTCATGCTCAATGCAATGATGCTTTTAGAAATTCATAATGAGACTGATGACTCCTTTATCATTGATTCTCTCAATGGAGTTTGCGAAAAACTGATTCGAAGACATCCACACGTCTTTTCTCACGTCGAAGTCAAAGATTCCTCGGAAGTCTTGGATCTCTGGAATGCCATCAAGGTTCAGGTAGAAGGGAAAAAGGATACTCATGACGATTTTTTCAGCAGAGTACCCTCCTCGCTCCCTCCTTTGGAAATGGCAAATGAAATTCAGAAGAAAATCAGGAAAGTAGGTTTTGATTGGCCTGTTATCGATGGTGTCATAGATAAAGTCCATGAAGAACTTGAAGAAGTAAAGCAAGCTATTGAGACCCCATCCACTGAGGATTTGGAGATGGAGCTTGGAGATTTGCTCTTTTCCGTGGTAAATTTAAGTAGATATCTCGGGTACAACCCATCGGTTGCGCTGTATCGTTCCAATCAGAAAATGAAGCGTCGGTTTAATGCCTTGTATCAAATGGCAGCTGAACGTGAAGTTCCGCTCCATAAAGATAATATTGAAGCCATGGATTTGCTTTGGCAAGAAATCAAGAAAAAGGAAAACGAATAAAAGAGAGCGATATGGATAACGAGAGTGAGAAAGCATCCCGCCCAAAAGAACGAAAACGCGATGGCGTCTCCATATATGAAAGAGTCGCTTACGACATTGCCAAACGAATTGCCAACAACGAGATTGAGGAAGGAGCACGTCTTTCTGGCCGTTCTTTAATGGCAAGCGAATACGGAGTTTCTCCGGAAACTATTCGTAGAGCCTTCGCTTTGCTTGAGGAGATGGAAGTTGTTCTCGTGATGCACAACAGCGGCGTACGTGTCCTCACTGCTGAAAACGCAAAATTATATCTCAAGAAACATCAGAAGCATGATGAAGCGCGTTCAGTCTTGCAACGTATCCGTCAAATTTTGGATGAACAAGATAATTTGAACAAGGAGTTACACGTTTCAGCCAAACAACTTTTTGCAGTAAATAATCGATTCAAAGAGAACAATCCATTTCCTCTATACGAATACACTCTCACCGATGTTAGCAAAGCCATCGGGAAGAACTTGAACGATCTTCATTTCTGGCAGGAAACCGGTGCTACAATCGTTGCCATCCGAAGAGACGGGGTAATCAACCTCTCTCCAGGCCCCTATGTACAATTAGAGGCCCACGACATCCTAATGATGGTTGGGCCTCATGATTGTCTCTCAAAAGCTGAAATCTTACTTGGTTGAAAGTCCTAGATTCTTGAAGTATTCAATGTAATTGGTATTCCAATCACCAGCAAATAATCCAAGTCTCGATATAGTCAATTCACTTGCAATTTTGAACTTATCTATATCTTGTCCAAAGAGTAACTTTATAAGGTTCTTTTCTCCTTCGAGGCGTACTTGATATACATGCTCACCTACTAGTTTGACTTCTGCTTGCCTGGATTCATCATTTGCAAATTGATTCAGAATTTCTTCATACTCTTGTTTTCCCTGTGTATCTATCTGATACAAGCTTCCCAAAAGGTGCTTAGCCAAAGTCTGTTTCTTCTCTCCTTTCAAGAAAAGGACATCTTTGATAATATATCCTGCATTCAGTGTCTCTTGCAAAGAAGTACGAACTAAGTTCTCATCCAGATTATCTGTGACTACCAACTCAGCAAGCATCACTTCATCATCGCCACTTATACCGATCGAAAGAGGGTTTACAAATTCCAATTTTGGTTTCGGATTAAATCCTTGGGTAAACTGAACCTGCACCTCTGATCGCTGGAAAGCCATCTCAAAATTGCGCATTGCATTAATATGGCTGATATACAAAGCCGTACCGAATCGCTTATAGGTAATGACAGCCTGTAGTGTTTGCATAGGTTGTTCAGGAGCCTGTTTCGTAGGTAGACCATTCTCCCGTACTGCCTCGAGCCTTGCATCCTTATGCTCAACATCCAACACTTCGTATCCGCATTGATGATTACATACTTCATCGCAACGCTCCGTCAGAAGAAGTTGCTTGGCACACTCCCATTCGTTTCTCAAATACTTTTTACCGACTCTCAGATTCACAGAATCCCAAGGGAGTTCGGCATCTTCATCATATGGGGTAAATATTGCATCATCAGCCTTGTATGGAGCTTCGGCAATGGCTTCTTTCCATAGGTCGGCTTTCATATGCTCATCCCATGCATCAAGACGGCAGCCTTTACGATACGCACTTTCAATTACATCTGCATATCGTGAATCCCCTCTACTTATCAACCCTTCGAAATAACTGATTCCAGGTTCATGGTAGCTTACCTTACAACCCTTAATCCTCTCATTGATTGCTCTTTTTAATGAGGAAAGTTGTTGGTATGATTCATCCACCGTAAGCTGGCGACACCATTGGAATGGTGTATGAGGTTTCGGGATGAACGTACCGACGTTTATGTTCATTCGGATATGAGTGGCATCCCAAATTGCACCAAGATAATCTACGATTGCTTGGTTCTCTTCTTCCCTATCTACTACCGGTAACCCGATCATGAAATAGAATTTTGCAAGCTTCCAGCCTCTGCTTTTTGCTTCCCTGGCAATATCTATGACCTGTTCCAAGGGAACCGGCTTATTCATTGCTTTCTGCCATGCTTCCTTAGGAGTTTCAATGGCAAAGGTCAGCCCGCTTTTACGTACTTCACTGAGCTGTTCGAGGATTCCCAGCGAAAAGGAATTGACTTTCAAACTGGGAAGCGAAAATGAGATGTGCTGTGGAGAATATTCTGAATTTAATGTCTCGATCAACTCTTTGATATAGGGATGATCACCACTGGACAAAGAACTAAGGGTAACCTCACGGTAACCGAAATCCTTTACGTGCTGCATCACTTCAGAATCGATGCTCTCAAAATATTTCTGTCTATATGGCTTGTAATATTGACCTGCATGACAGAAACGACAGCCGTTCGGACAGCCACGCATTATTTCTACTACACCATTGTCTTGAGCAACCTTAAAGGAAGGAACCACATAATGTTGGTAGCGTCCGTCTTCCTCGACTTTCCCAAAATCGGTGTCGATGAATCTGATGGCTCTTTTCTTCTCAGGATACCAGAGATAGTCATATGTCTGGAGCATCGCAATTTTCTCTGCTCTGCTCAAGTTTTGAAATTTGGCTTCTCTCAGTGCCTCAACCACTTGTTCCAATCCGCCCTCAGCTTCACCGATATACACAAAATCGGCAAAAGGTGCGAATGGCAAAGGATTGGTGACTGCAGGACCACCGAATATGATAATCGGATCAGATTCCACCCTATCTTTACTTCTAAGAGCTATGTGTCCCAGTTCTAAGACTTGAAGAATATTGGTTGCACAAAGTTCATAACCAATGCTGACACCCAAGAAATCGAGTGTATTCAATGGCTTATGCAAATCCAGTGTATATAGGGGAATATTCTTTTCTCTCAACAAAGCTTCAAAATCAGGAGCGACTGCAAAAACACGATCGCAGTACACATGGTCCATTCTATTGAGAAGGTCATAGAGAATCCTTACTGCATTATTGCTCATTCCAATCTCATACAGATCTGGAAAGCAGATTGCAGCATGGAAATCTACAGTGTTCATATCTTTTTTGCCAAAGTGGAATTCACCGCCGGTGTAACGGCTTGGCTGTTGTATCATCACAAGATCATCGGCTAATGCCTCATATGTATCCATGTACGTTCCTTTCACATTCCCTGTGCCAGGGAAGTATATTTATTGGCCAACACTCGTAAGTTCGCTTGCAAACACAAATTTGCCAAGGCTTTATACAATCGTTTGGCTTCAGTCTCATTGCTGGTTAACTTTTCATAGGTCTGTGCAAACGAGACCAACTCATTTGCCCATTCTATGGAATGACTTTGTTGGGAAACTTCATCAAACATTGAAATTACATCGGCAACAGAAAGAGATGAAAATGCTTTTGAAATCTCCCCAATTGAGGCTTCAGTGTCCAAAAGCAATCTTGCATATTCTGTTTTATCCATTTGATCTTTCAAATATGTGATAAATACCCTATTCGCTTCTTTTACATTCCCAAGTGTAACCAACGCTTGATAATACCAAGTGGCGTTCTGTTCATCAAGCTGTTTGTTCTTTTCAAGATAAGAGGCTTCCCGTATTACTATTTGGTTCTGATTTTGTTGTACGGCTAATTGTATCATAAGTAGCCGAGAAGCAAGGCTCGCCTCAGTTTCACCAACAAGTACCATATAGAGTTCCATACTTGCAAAGGCATCCTTTACATTTCCTGTCCTGCTTTGCGCAAGAGCCAAATAATACAAGGAGGAACTTCGATAGGTTGTAGAGAAATCTTCCTTAGCTGCAACATACAGGTCTGTATATAAACCTTGTAGAGCAAGCTCCTGAAGTGAAACAGGCTTTTTTGAACACGATCCCAATAGTATTGGAATAAAAAAGGAGAACAGAAGAATCATCCACATTCGTGATTTATTCATTCTCTGTTCTCCTTGTATGCAAAATAACAAGGCAGGCGATAAGCCGGGTTCTGTATATGATGATCATCTATCCAAGGACCTTGTTACCAAGGCCTTTTAGCAACCGACCCGCAGGAACTGGGCGGACCACCCTCCTGCTGCTTGGTTTTGCTCCTGACGAGGCTTGCCCTGCCATCTTTGTTACCAAAGATGCGGTGGGCTCTTACCCCACCATTTCACCCTTACCGTAAACGGCGGTATCTTTTCTGTGGTGCTCTCTATAGCGTTACCGCTCCCGGGTGTTACCCGGCGTCATGTCCTATGGAGCCCGGACTTTCCTCAAGCGGCACGAAGCCGCCCGCGATCATCTCGTCTACCTTGAAAAAACCTATAACAAATCGTCGAATTCACTGCTATCAACGAAGTCGGAAAGTCCGCCTTCCTCGATATCAACATCCTCAACATGCTTGCGGAACGTATCCTCTGCTCCCTCGGATTCTTCATAGAACAAGATACGACTGCAATAAGGACAGAATTCAATCTCTTTTGCTGCTCTTACTTCGTTCACAAATTGGTTGGGAAGTACGATATGGCATCCCTGGCAAACCAGGCCATGGATAGGTACAATACCCTTACCTTTTTTGTTCTTTACGATATTGCAGAACTTATTGTACAAATCTTCGTCGATATCGCCACCGATATAACCGGTGCACTTTTTCTCCAGATTCTTAAGTTGTTTCTGCTTTTCTTCGAGCAAAGCTTCGATCTTACTCGCCTCTGCATCAACTTCCTGTTTCTGGAGCATCATCAGTTGCTCTTTCTCAGTAAGTCTTTCGCCGAACTCGTTCACTTGTTTTTCTTTGACATGAAGTTGCTTAAGCAGGCTCTGTTCTTTTGATGCAGCGTCCTTGATCTCTTTCTCAAGTGCTTCAAATTCACGTTGGGTGGAAATCAATTCCATCTGCTTTTCAGCATTTTCACGTGCACGTACTGCATCGTCATACTGGATACGCAGACTCTTCAGCTCATCTTTAGCTGATTCACTTCTTGCATGCTCTTCGATATATTCAAGATTGATCTTGTCCAGCAACTCCTGCTTGACCTTCAGGTCCCTAGGTAACTTGACAATCTCCTCTTCAAGAGCAAACTGTTCGCTCAGGTCTTCCTGCAGTTGGTTCAGCCGTGCAAATATTTCTGCTTCTTCCATCATCTTCTCCCTGTATCTCTCAAATGAAATCCTTCAATTTTCTACTTCGTTTCGGGTGTCTTAACCTTCTCAGTGCCTTAGCCTCGATCTGGCGGATACGTTCCCTGGTAACTTCAAAATACAATCCTACTTCCTCTAGTGTCAATGAATATCCGTCTTCCAATCCGAAACGCATCTTCAATACTTCTTGTTCACGAGCAGGAAGGGTTGCCAAAACATCCTTCAACTGTTCCTGAAGCAGGGAGTAAGCAGTCTGGGTGGCTGGGTTCTCCACCTCTTTATCTTCGATAAAATCGGATAGCAAGGAATCTTCTTCCTCACCAACCGGAGTTTCCAAACTAATCGGCTCGCGTGCAACATTCTTTACAGCCTTAACCTTGCTTTCAGTCCAGCCCAGCTTCTCCGCAACTTCCTCATCGGTTGGTTCACGGCCCAAGGATTGCATAAGCATTCTAGATTCCCTGACCACTTTGTTGATCTGTTCAATCATGTGTACAGGTACTCTGATGGTTCTTGCCTGATCACTGATTGAGCGTGTGATAGCCTGACGGATCCACCATGTTGCATAGGTAGAGAATTTAAATCCCTTTCGGTATTCAAACTTCTCAACAGCCTTGATCAAACCGATATTACCTTCCTGAACCAAATCAAAGAAATGTAAACCACGGTTTGTATATTTCTTTGCAATAGAGACTACAAGACGCAAGTTTGCACGAATCAAACGATCCTTTGCATCCTTCATCATCTTTTGTCCATATTTAATTCTTGTGGAATATACCAAAATATTTTCACAAGTGTCTTCGAACTGGTATTCGATTTGCTTCAAATCCTTATCGGTAAGCTGCAATTCACGAATCAAATCCTTGATGGTATCACTGCTGAGATGCAACTCTTCCTCAATGATTGAACTGCGGCTTTGAGTTGCAAGATCCCTTCCCAACTGGCGAAGTTCCTTTGGAGTGGAGATATGCAATTTATTCTCAAGCTGTTGCTTCTTTTCCTTGTAGCTACGGATTCTATTTTCCGCATCTACAAAATCATGAGTAAAGGAAGTAATTTCCTCTGGCTGCAACTCCACTTTGCCCAATTTCTTAAGTAAGGCAGAGCGAGTCTTCGATAAGGTCTCATCTCTTAGGACATCTTCACCTGTACTGATCATCTGCTCTTTCTTACTCATATAGTTCTTCAAAGCAGCCTGAACATCCTTGAGCTGCTCTTTATAGAACTGGGTAAAGCGCTTTTGATTCGTTACGAGGTCTTTATAGTCCTTAGCGTTATATTCTTCTTCCTGGCCTTCGATCTTCAAGTTCAATGTTTTGAGAATGTCATAGAACTTGGTGAGCATCACCCCACTTTCAATGATGACTTCCTTGATAATCAAGGCACCGTCTTCCATCTTTTTGCTCAGTTCAACCTCTTGGTCGGCTGTCAGCAGGTTTTCCTTACCGATTTCACGGAGGTAAAGACGAATCGGGTCATCACCGCTTGAATCACTCTTATCTGTTCCGAGAATTGTATTATGACGTGGATGATCTATCTCCCCGTCACGATCCTCAAGACTGGAAATATCAACGTATCGTTCGCCGCTGCCAACTGAATCATCATCAGTTCCCATGCCGCTCCAATCATTTTTCATGGAAGAATCGTCGTCATCATCCTCGTCGAGGCTTTCCTCGTCTTCGTCTGAATCATCGTCACTATCTTCACCACTTTTTTTGCTGGATTTATCTTTATCTTCTTCGCGGCTATCGGGATAGTCATCAATGATGTCGTCCACTGTAAGATCTGAGTCTTCTTCAATGGAGTCTTCATCGAGCATATCGTCGTCTGGCTCTTCCTCAAGGTCGGTATCAATCTCATCAGGAGACGGTCCATCCGGGAAAATTACACTTTCATGAACCTCGTCACTTTCAGTGACGTCGATTTCTAATTCACTTAATGATTGCATGATTTCATCAACAGCCTCATCCGTAGCATTCTGCGGCCCGAGAGCCTTACGGATTTCATCTTTGGTTACATGTCCTGTCTCAGCTGAACGCGCTACCATGTCTTTGATAATGGCTTTAGAAGTGTTTGCATCAAGCATCTGTATCTCTTACCTACCCTGTTTACATTTCCTGCCCAAGAGCTTTCCTCAATTGTGCAATCTTTGCATCAATTTCAGTCTTCTCCCGAAGCAGTTCCTCGATCCCTTCATCCTCAGTCCCATCCTGAAGACTAATATCCAAAAGCCGTTTATTGCTTAAACGACGTCTTTCATACGTACGCAGTTGAATTCTATTCACTGCTTCATTAAGAACCTCCTCGGGTGCCAAGCGGAATTCTTCCATGGCAAACGAGGAAGCTACGTCACTGCGTAGCTGTGGATCTTCGATCATTTGCAAAATATATTCGTCATGTTTGCCGACATCTTCTCGTGCGGCCTCCTCCAAAACGTCATACAATGCCTCTGCCTCAGCATCCTCCAAATCTTCAACAGCAAGTTTGTACCTTGTTTGCAGATACAAGTTCCGGTTATTCACTAAGGTCAACATGGCATATAAATCCACAGATATAATCGTTGGATTCAACGCCTGGATATTTTGTTTTTCCTCCCTGACAACCGGCTTTTGGACAACTCGCTCCTCACGTGAATAATCGTCAAGAATCGAGGACTCGTCAACATTTAATATCGATGCAAGATTTTTAATTAAATCCTGCTTTTCGATAGACGAAATTGTGGCGTCCAAATATGGCTTTACAGCATGAAATACTGAAGATTTGCCTTTGGGCGTCAGTATATCATACTGATTTACGGTATTGTTTACAAGATAACGAAACCCTTGAACTGCATGTTGTACTTCACTTTGCAAAACATTTTCACCCTGGGTCTGAACCAACTCTGAGGCATCCTTTGCACTCTGCAAGTGCAACACTGAATTTTCCATCCCCAATTGCTGTGCAATCACCAATGCTTTTTCTGTTGCATTCTGTCCAGCTTGGTCACTATCGAAGAGAATTTGCACCGATGTACAATACCTTTTGAGTAGTTTTCCCTGCTCTTCCGTAAAGGAAGTTCCCAGAGGTGCCATAGCATTGGTAAATCCACTCTGATGGAGCGCGACAACATCGAAATTCCCCTCACAAAGTATTGCTTTTTGGTCTTTTTTAATTGTTGCCAAAGATTCGTACAATCCAAAAAGATTATTTTTCTTGCTATAAATAACCGTTTCAGGTGTATTTATGTATTTTGCTTTCGAAGTATTGCTTAAATCCCGTCCACCGAATGCAACCGTTCTTCCCTGCCAATCGCGGATCGGAAACATCAGGCGATCGCGAAACAGCTGATAATTCTGATTCTTTTGGCTGAACAATCCGCTTTGACGTAACAAATCATCACTATAGTGGTGTTTCTTAAGAAAACCATACAGCCAAGAACCATCGGATGGAGCATATCCAAGATTGAAAGTTTCCCACATCGCAGGATCTACTTTTCTATCTTGCAAATACTGTCGTGCCATTTCAGCTTGGTTTGCATGCAAAAGCAGATAATGGAAAGAGCCTGCAATTTTGTCATACAGGTCATACAAAGTTTCTTTGAGATCACGGTGGTGTCTGTCTTCCTCTGTTTCATCAGCCAACTCTACATTGGCACGACGTGCAAGGATCCTGACAGCTTCCAGGAAACTTACCTTTTCGGTCTCCATGATGAAATCAAACATGGAACCGCCTTTCTTGCAACTGAAACAATAATAGAAGCCTTGATCGTCTACAACAGAAAATGAAGGGGTCTTTTCATCATGAAACGGGCATAATCCCCATAAACGTCCACCCCTGGAACTCAGGGTTACATAGTCTGAGACAACTTCGCTCAATGGGATTCGTGCTTTGATTTGTTCAAGAACGGATTCCGAAATTTTTGCCATGGCCCTTCCTATGAACGAATGATCGGACTCTGGTCGAGATTTACTTCAAGAAGCTTATCAATCTCTTCCTTCGTATACAGTTTTCCTTTCCCAATACCAGGGCAAGATTTGCTTTCTCTATCCCAGCTATCTTCATCTTCCATCACACTCATCCAAAAAGGATATGTTCTGCACTGCTTGGGTCTTCCGTCATACACACTACAGCCTCTGGCATTCAGGAAAATACAATCATAATTTTCCTTTTCCTTGAGACTTATCATGGAGAATGCACCCATATTTACAACTCTGCAATAGGTTGCAATGAAAGCTTGTTCCTTCATACCGGTAACTGCACAGAGCTTATCCAAGTCTTGCTGTGAAAGGAACACGTACCCTGGTTCACAGCTGCAACAATACCGGCAGCCTTCTACACAGGAAAATCGCAAACCATTCTCATAGAAGCAATCCATCAACACCCCTTTTCTCGGTTCAGACAGGAAAAAGGCCTTCCTCAAAGAAGAAGGCCTTCAAGTGGAGAGAGAAGGATTCGAACCTTCGAAGGTATAACCAACAGATTTACAGTCTGCCCCCTTTGGCCACTCGGGAACCTCTCCATGCCAAAAGACAATTGGTACATTACAGGCTCTCTCCTATTTTGTCAACTGGCTTTTTCAAAATTCTTGAATTCCTGCTTCCCAATGCATTTTTTCGCACCTGCTTGACACAGCTTTCGTCTCTAGGTATAGTGCACAAAGCAAAGCCAACTTAGCTCAGCGGTAGAGCACGTGACTTGTAATCTCGGGGTCGTCAGTTCAATCCTGACAGTTGGCTCTTTGTAAGGCATACCACATCTGGTATGCCTTTTTCATGTCCAAAATCCGTACGCAAATTCTTGCTGTACGGAATAACAATACGCGTATGCTAGTAAAGAAAGTAATACAGTTATATTGATAATATCAGCTTTCGCACTGACCTGTTGAACTCTTAATCTTCAGACTTGGCTGTAATACGATATCACCCTTCTCTTTGCCACTGAGCAATTCCTGCATATGGGTAAAAGCTCTTTTACCTAAAAGCAGAGGATCCTGGTGCATGCTGCTCAGAGCAGGACGGGTAATCTCAGTCAAAAAGGAATCATCATATCCGATGATCGAGACTTGACGGGGAACATCTATATTCTGTTCTTCGATGGCTTGCAGTACTCCTGCAGCAACCGCATCGTTACAGCAGATGATTGCTGTAAAATCACACAAAGAGGAGAGGAACAACTTTGCTTTTGCATATCCGCTTTCATAGTTGTATCCAGTACTGCAAAGTAGTTCTGCCTTTACCTCAATATCAAATTCTGAAAGAGCATTCTTATACCCTTCCAATCGATCCAAGGAAGAATAGCTTCCCATCAATCTTTCATCTTGTTTTTCAAGAAGATTCGTTGGGGTTTCTCCCCAGAAACTTGCAAAAAATGCAATATTCCTATGACCACTCTTCAAAAGATATTTGGTGGCAAGATATCCGCCTTGGATATTGTCATAATAAATATGACTGGCAAGGTTGTAATAATCATGGCGGTACAAAATTACAATGGGTAGTGAATGTGGAAACAGAGAAGGTAATAATTCAGCAGAGGTATCACTAAGAGGACAGAAAATAAGCGCATTTACACCCATTTTGGCAACACTACGTAAGTTATGAGCCTCTTGGGCGGCATTACCTTCAGAAGAAAGTACAACCATTCTCTGGTCATTCTTATTTGCTTGTTGCATTACGCCTTCAGCAATAGATGCAAAAAAAGGATTTTCAAAACTGGGAATCAAGAAAGCAATCAATGCATTTGGATTCTTCGGTTTCTTGGGAACATAATTCAGATTATGCATTGCTTCTCGGACACGTTTTGCAGCAGAAGGCTCTACCCTTTGCGAATGATTAATAACTCTGGACACAGTCGCAATTGAGACACCTGCTTCTATTGCCACGTCTGTGATAGTAATTTCTTTCCGTTTCATCCTGCCTCCTCATCAGTATTCATTTCTATTCTTGCTCCACATTCCTTGAATGCCTCAAAAAAGCCTGGAAATGAAACTGATACACACTCTGCGTCCTCAACAACCAGCTCTTCACTACAAGCAAGACCAAGACTCACCATAGCCATTGCAATTCTATGATCATCAGAAGAGTTGACTCTCCCACCTTTAATTGGAGTCGGGCCTTCCACCGTCAGAGAATCCTGACCGACTGTCAACTTGCAGCCCAAACTGTTTAGTTTCTCTGCCATCTCTGCAACTCTATCGGTTTCCTTGAGCCTCACCTGTCTCAGATTCGTGAAGGTAGTAATGCCGTCTGCCTGGGAGGCTGCAACCGCCAAAGCAGGCAAGGAATCAGGGATATCGCCCAAATCAATAGTGCCAGCTCCTCTCAAGTTGCCATTGCCACGTATTTTGAGCTTTCCGTTTTTTTCATCTTTTTCGATGTTTGCACCCATACCAATCAATACGTCAACTACCCGCTTGTCGCCCTGGCTATCCTGGAAATCCAATCCATTGAGCACAAGATCTGAATTACCCAGGACTGCGGCTACCATCGGGAATGCGACTGCCGACCAGTCAGAGGGAATCTCATATTCGCCTGCATGATAGGTTTGATTGTTCTGCACGATAAAATGAGAAAGATCTGCAGAAGCCTCTACTTCTACACCATATCGTTTCATCCAATCCAAGGTCATCGCCACATACGGTTTTTCCAACGGATTTTCTACAAATATCTCGGTAGGATTTTCTGCAAGCGGAGATGAAAGCAACAAACTTGAAACAAATTGTGAGTTGGATCCATCCAACTTTACTTTCCCGCCTTTCATACGGCCAGTAATGACGACAGGAGGAGCTTCCTTCCCCGGTCTGGTAAAAAACACTTTCGAGCCCAAAGTATTGAGTGCATTCACCAAGGCCCCGATCGGGCGACGACGAATCTGCTCATCACCGGTTATTACTGTGGTTCCCTCAACCAAAGAGGCAACGGAAGTAAAAAAGCAAGTGGTAGTACCAGAATTCCCCGTATCAAGACACGTCTCAGGTACTTTTGGTTTTCCTCCAGTACCTACGATACACCACTCATGAGATTCTTTTGTTACTTCTGCACCAAAAGCTTCTGATGCAGAAAGGGCGCTGAGGCCATCTCCGCTTGAAAGCGGATTTTTAATACGTGATGTTCCTTCAGCCAGCAAACTGAGAAGGACTGCACGTATCGTATGGCTTTTGGATCCCGGCACTTGCATGGTGCCTGCAAGAGTACTTGGCTTAACCGTTACTTGCATGAAGCATCCTCCTCTTCAATAAGAATTTCTTAAGACTCTTGCTGTTGGATAGCAACGTGATCAAAATGAAAATAATAAGGAGAATCGTAATCGGTCTTCCGATCAAAGCCTTCATAAATGCATCTTCGCTGGATGCCAATGAAATTGCCCTTCGGAAGTTAGAATCCATCATACCGCCAAGAACAATTGCCAATGTCATAGGTGCAACCGAGTAATCACGCTTGCGCATGAAGAATCCAAGAACACCAAAGAAGAACATCAGATATACATCAAACATACGATTGTTTGTTGCAAAGGATCCTATGATACAGAGAATGGTCACCATCGGAAGAAGTATTCTCTTAGGAACCGTAATTACTTTGCTAATTCTGGGCGCTACAAAGAGACCAAGCAGCAAGAGGAATATACTCCCGATAAAACCACCTGCAAGTATTGCATGGAACATGGAACCACTTGTTTGAATAAACATAGGGCCTGGTCTCAAACCATGAACATAGAAAACAGAGAGAATGATAGCAGTAACCGCATCGCCAGGTATTGCAAGGGTAAGCATCGGGATCATTGCCCCTCCGATACATGCATTGTTGGCTGATTCACTAGCAACAATACCTTCAACAGCACCTTCTCCGAATGGTACTGAAGGATTTTTTACAATCTTTTTAGATTGGCTGTATGCCAAGAATGCTGCCACAGGACCACCAGCTCCAGGGAGAGCCCCGATCACGGTTCCAATGGCTGCATACCATAAGGACAATGGAAAATGTTTCATGATTTCTTTGAATGGAATTTTCTGATATTTTACGCTGTTCACTTCTTCTTTACTTTCAGAAGAGGATACGACCATTAAAACCTCAGAGAAACCAAACAAACCAACCAATGCCGGGACAATATTGATTCCTGCTTGCAAGTCATAGATACCGAATGTCAATCGTGCGGTTCCCATGACAGAATCGATGCCAATCATACTGAAGAACAAACCAAGGCAGGCACTGATTAAGCCTTTTGCAAAATGTTTTGTCGTCAAAGAACCTACCGTAGTCAACCCGAAAGTAGCCAACAGAAAGTAATCCATTGGAGTAAAACGTAATGCAATAGCAGAAATAGGCTTTGCAACCACAGCCAATGCTGCAAACCCGAATATCGTACCGACAAAAGAATACGCTACAGCGTAAATTAAAGCTTTATAAGCATCCCCTTTTTTAGCAAGAGGAAAGCCATCCATAGTTGTAACAACCGATGAAGGCGCACCAGGAATATTAATCAATATTGCTGAAATTGCACCGGAAAAAACACCAACTACATATACGCCCATAATAGTTGCCAAAGCATCACTCGTTTGCCATGAATAGGTAATGGAAACCAAAAGTGCTGTGGCCATTGATACGGACAACCCTGGTATTGAACCTACGAACAAACCAGAAAGAGAACCTATAAATACTAAAAAAATGAATCTTAGATCCACTGCGTAGGAGAATATTCCCAATAACTCAGTCATTTCTTCCCCCTACGGCAGCATTACATGCAGTGCAATATCAAAAATTGCATAGATTATCAAAGTAAAACCCACAGAAAGCACTCCAATAAGTACATATCTACGCTCACCAAGATAGAGAAACAAACCGATCAACAAGAGGATTGTAGCTATGATGAATGTTATGTACGGCATAATAACAATGTATAAAAGCGTCATTCCGCCAACGATCACCGTATCACGAAATAAGAATTCCGGATTCGGAGAATCCTTTTTTAAAGAATGAGCTTGGCGTAGTAAAGCAAGGGAGAGAGGTAATAAGAAAAAAGCAATCAACAAGGGAAATAAATACGGGCTTTGTTTCCACTCAACATGAGCTGCATAATGTTCAGATAGTGAATATGCAATCAACGCAAGTGAACAAAGAAGGAAGAAAATCCCTTCCAAATATGCATATATCTTAGCCTTCGAAAACCCGGTTTCCATGTACCTCTCCTTAAAATCCATAAAAACCTTGCAGGACGTTCTGCCCTGCAAGGTTTAAAAAACTTAGTAATTCAGTTTTTCAATCCCAAAATCTGCAGGACTGTGTTTTGCAACGCCGCTATCATACAACATCCAGGAAACCAAAGATTCCCATTCTTTGTAGAAAGCACGCATTGATGCTTCATCAGGATAGGCTTCATACAACTTATCCAAAGAGTTGTCTGCAACAAAAGCTTTCCATTCAGGTGTTTGGACGGCCTTGTTTGCTGCATCGCGTAAGGTAGTTACTACATTTGCTGGTACGTCTTTATCTACCAACAAGTTAAGCGGGGTAAACGGATTTGAAAGGTATTTTTCAGATCCAGGAAGGATTTCCGCCAACGTAGGCACATCGGGATAAGAAGGCAGACGATTCAGACCTGAAATCCCCAGGAGTTTCAAATCTCCGCTATCAAGATATCCACGTACAGTTGAGAAATTGGAATTGGTAAAATCAACCTGTTTTCCAAGCACTGCAAGAATACAGTCAGCACCACCAGGATAAGCTGTTAGAGCCATTTCCATTCCAAACTTTCCGTATACCATAGCTTGCACGTGACCAGAGCCACCAGGACCGGTATAAGACATTTTTACTTTACCAGGACGGCTCTTGATGTCATTTACGAGGTCTTGCAATGTGTTATAAGGAGAATCCTTGCCAACAACAATAACCTTCGGGTCATTTACGGCAGCCATGATGGGGATAAAATCATCATAACTCATATCACTGAGACCCATAACACGTTGGGTACCCAAGGATTCTGCGGTGAACAAAATCGTATAGCCATCTGGCTTAGCATCAAGTACGGTACGAGCACCGATGGAACCACTGGCTCCACCTTGGTTCATAACGGTAATACTTACTCCCAACTGTTTTTCCAACTGCACAGCGAGCTGACGTCCGCTGATATCGGTAGTACCACCTGCTCCATAAGGAACAACCATGGTAATTGGTTTATTGGGGTAAACATCATCATTCGATTCAGTTGTCCCTGCACCCCAAACTGTAAAAAGACTTGCAAGCACCAAGAGAACAGCGACAAGCTTTTTGTTCATAACGACCTCCTAATGTAAAATGCTGTAAATTACCATATAGTATGCACAGATATCGATTCTTATGCAATATTAATGTTGAATTTGTATTTAATGAATTATTAACTTTTTCAATAATATATATTT
>QJZS01000148.1 GCA_003247345.1 Spirochaetales bacterium | reverse complement strand
TAGAAATTGTCACTCGTACCATTATTCATTGAGGTTTGGTGGAATGCATCAAACTTCGATGGTATTGTTGTTTCCAAAAGACAGTAGGGGAAATCCAAAATCTCGTATATCGATTCTTCAGGTATCTAGTACCTGCTCCATTGTGGCTCCCTCTTACATGCAAGGAGGGTTTCACGCCTTGAGGAAATGCAAAGGAAAGCAATATGCCACTACAGATTATCAATTCGTTGGACCTTCTCATTGCTCAGACCTGCAACCTCGCCTGCGTCTATTGTTTCTGCCATGAAGGAGACTACCAGAATTCTGGTAATATGACCAATGAAACGGCACAAAAAGCCATTGATTGGCTTGTCAGTCATTCCGGCGGAGTAAAAAACCTGTACATCAATTTTTTTGGTGGTGAACCCTTGGTAAACTTCTCAGTTTTGAAAAAAACGGTGCTTTATGCAAGGGAACGCGAAACATTGTGGAAGAAACAATTCCATTTCCGCATAATCACCAACGGTGTTTCCCTTACGGAGGAAGTGGAAGTCTTCCTCGATGAACAAGGAATTCTCATCGGGGCAAGCATCGATGGACCTGCTGAGATTCAGAACAGGCAGCGACCCCATCGTGGGGGGAAGGCGAGCTATGACAGAGTCATGGCAAATTTCTCCAGGGTACTGAACCGAAAGCCTTCCATGATTCCCGTCAGTCAATCGGTGTACCTTTCTCCAAACGAATACACCCCTCTCCAGATCAAGCATTACTTGGAATCAATAGGATTTCCCTACTCCAGCGTTCAAATTGCCTCCAACACCTTGGAAGAACGCAAAATCGGGAAAACAGAAAATGATCGTTCTCTCCTCTTCCCGATGCTTGATGCAGAAGCCAATGACATTTGTGCAACCATTGCGAAGCAAGATACCACAGCCTTGGCAAAATACAAGCCTTCACTCATCTATAAAGAGTTGCTGAGGCAGATACAAGGAAAAACGTTGATGAAAGGGTGTGCCGCTGGCCGTTCCTATTTTGCAGTGGACATCCAAGGGGACATATACCTCTGTCACTCACTGGTGGGTTTCGAAAAGTACAAAGTGGGAAGCATTAAAGAGAAAAGGTTATCAAACAATCCGATTTTTGCATTTGGAGGCTATCCAAAAGAGTGTACCGATTGCAGGGCAAACATGCTTTGCGCAGGGGGCTGTTACTTTGAGAATGTCCTTGGCAACAAAGATCTGTTCAAACCACAACAGCATATCTGTGACTACATGAAATACATTGTTGACCTTAGCCATGGGTTGTACGACAACCTGAAGCAGGAAGATATCAATTTTCTCAAGACATTGGCTTGAAGGAATATGGTGGTATGACAGATTCAAGTTTTATACATCAAGAGAAGGTCAGCTTGCTCTGGCTCAACCAACTGAACCCTGATCTTCTCCCGTACATCATACCAACCCTCTTTACGGCAACGAAGGCTTAGATAGCAGTCATTACAACATGATTCATCCATGCATTTCGGAAGGGGAAGATTTGAAAATTTCTGCCCATCCCCTGTCGATTGATTGCAGGAGAGAAAACTACCGTAATTCTTCGCTATCAGATGGTGCAAGGAAGGGGCATATCTCGTCTCTGCGTATTTCTGACTGAGCTCCCGATTGAGTTGATTGGAATCCATCCCAGATGCAAGCTGGAGATTGCAGTAATCTACCAGGATCTGCTTTAGTTCACGTTCTTCTTCATGTGGACAAAAGTACCCCAGATCTGAAAGAGCTGCTGCATAATCATTCTCTTCGATACACAACAAGGCTGTAAGCAAATCTGCATCCATCAACGTTGCCACAGGTACACGGCCAAACAACAACCTGAATTGAGAATCGAAATTACGGTATGGGGAATGCATCAAACGAGCGATTTTTTTCCTGAATGCCTTCAACTCGGCAGGTGTTCTTTGCGGCAGAGTGAGTACAGTCTCCAGCATCGAATCCTTTTCGTCCAGGTAATAGGACGGCATCATTGCCACAGGATTGATACACGAAAGGTCCTCAATGAAGATTTGGTACGCGGGGAAGCCCAAGATTGAGTAATCATGAATGAATATCTTCTTGTTCAATGAGCGAATCAGGTCCTGTTGATGCTTCAGATAGCCTCTGCTGTCGCATATATCCACAAATGCATCCTGATGCTTGTCTTCACCAACAGATGCAATGAGCTTGGGATACAGGAGATGGGGATTGTTGGCAACACCTATCCCCATCTGCTCATATGTCTTGGTTTGCAGGAACTCTTTTTCCACAATTAGGTCGGTTTTGCCTTGAAAGAGCTCGGTGATGCATCGCTGTACCGCTATCTGGAAATCAGGGTCGGAACCAAAAGAAACATCGATTTTCGTTCCTTCCTTGTTTTCGATGATTACAGCAACAACAGGAAAAACGCCTCCTAAGCTGGCATCTTTCACTATAACCTGATACTCCCGCGTTTCCAGTTCATCCAGCAGATCCCAGAGTTTTTGAGCAGCCAGCTCTCCCTTTTCTATCTGTATTGTAGGAAGGCCTTCCATCTTCCCTTCATGGAGCATGGCCAATACGTATCGTTCGAAGATTTCAGAGATTCCCTGTGTAAGCGCCTCCTCCATCGAGTTCCCTGCACACATTCCGTTTGATCCCAAGAGAGCTGTGAGCAATTCAGGGCTCACCATCACCATCTTCTGACCGAAAAGGTCAGCGAACGGAATGCAATTGAGTTTTTGTGGCAATTGTTCAAATACATGATCGAACGATTTCATGATCTGTGGTACGTCTGTAACCAATTGCTGTTTGTCCACCTGTGCTATATTCGATGCAAGGGATGGTGGCGGTGGAAAAAGACCAATACGGTTAAAACGAGAATGTTGGCCGAAGCACTGCAGACGTTCCATGAATTCACCATAGGCACTTGCAAGCGCAAGCTCCTTGTTCAGACCTTTCCCGTTCGATTTGAGCATGGGGCAATTGCGGAAAAGCAAGGAACAGGAATGACTCCCGTCTCCGAATGAATACCATACCAGACGCCTGTTCTTATCTTCCAGACCTATATTGTCAAGAATGTTCTGAATCCTCTTCACGGTATCGATGGGATGTGCATCCTTATGGACAACATGGTTGATTTGGTACATACAGGCTCCTTCTAAACAATACTATAGAGCATTCCTTTAAATTGAAACGGAAAAGAGACAATTTTGAAAGATTCCAAATATATCCAATGAAGATTTGATATGTTTGAAACAATAGGAGGAAGCAATGTCGGTGGAGAAAGCAAAGATTTTTTTGGAGGAAGTAACGAAGGACGTGAAGCTTGTTGAGCTGTTGAAAGGAGTCTCTCTTGCAGAGCTGGAAGAGGCAATTGCGGAGCTAGACTTAGAAAAGGTAAATGGAGGGGTTTACTGGGGCTGATATCTGGCAGACTTTGGAAGCTACATATGGTTAAATATCCATATTTTTCAGCTAACGTTCTTTGCATATTCGGGAGGGCTCTGAATTTGTGAGGAACGCCAGATATTCTGAAAGAAGTGGCAATCTTTGTATTCATTTTCTAATATTTCGTGAAATGATGCGTTTTTTTACAATCTTTTATAGCGTTCACCAAAATATTGAAGTATCATTGTTTCCGAGAGAAAAATCACTATCAGATTATTCAATCTGATTTTATTTTCTGTTTATGTCAAACGTCTCGTTTTGTAAGGGAGGGGTTTTATGTCAGTGGAAAGTGCACTCAAGTTTCTTGAAGAACTAGCAAAAGATGAAAAGCTTGCGAAACTCTTGGAGGAAATCTCAGCCGAGGATTTTAAACAAGCCCTTGAGGAGATGAACCTG
>QJZS01000137.1 GCA_003247345.1 Spirochaetales bacterium | reverse complement strand
CTCTTTTTCTCAGGAACTTTTTCCTTTGTTCATAACAAAGGGGGAAGTATCAGCCGATGGGGGGCTTTTGTCATTGTGGTCCCAGCATTAGGCATTATGATAGCCCAATGGATTACTGCAAAATGGGCACCTGAAGCAAAAGGGCATGGAGTGCCTGAAGTTATGCTTGCCGTAGCTCAAAACAAAGGAAAAATCAGACCGGTCGTAGCCCTTGTAAAATCATTTGCATCTGCCATAACCATAGGATCGGGCGGTTCTGTAGGCAAAGAAGGACCCATAGTACAAATTGGTGCAAGTTTCGGTTCTACCCTTGGACAAGCTTTCAAATTAACTCCAAGAGAGACAATCATTTTAGTTGGTGCTGGTGTTTCAGGAGGTATCAGCGCAACCTTTAATGCCCCTATTGGAGGGGTAATGTTTGCCTTAGAGTTGATTCTCCCTGAATACAGCATCATGACAATCATGCCATTGGTGGTTTCTTCAATCATTGCAACTTCTATAGGTTGTTACTTTTTGGGTGCACATCCTGCATTTATCATAGCTGAATATTCGATGGTCTCTTCATCCGAACTAATTTTCTATATGGTCCTTGGCGTTTTAGCAGGATTATTTTCAGTTCTTTTTATTAAATCAGTATACGGAGTTGAGGATTTCTTTAAGAAAATCAAAATTCCAGCTACCGCAAAAGCTATCATTGGAGGATTACTAGTAGGCTCTATGGGATATATTAGTCTTAGAGCCTTTGGAAGTTATCATGTATTTGGTGTTGGGTACGACTTTTTGGATTTGGTTTTGGACAATCAAATTACTTCCTTGGTGATGGCCTTTACTTTAGTAATCATGAAGATACTCGCCAATTCCATAACGCTTGCTTCGGGAGGTTCCGGCGGAATTTTTGCTCCTTCCCTCTTTCTTGGAGGGTCACTTGGGGCAAGTGTCGGCATCATTGTAAACAGCATATTCCCCGAAACAACCGGCCCGATTTCAGCGTATGCTATCGTTGGAATGGCTGCAATGGTATCTGGTGTTACCGGAGGTGTTCTCACTGCCATTATCATGGTATTTGAAATGACACGTAACTATGCAATCATGTTGCCACTCTTACTGAGCGGTGTCATTTCATATTTTGTTGCTCGACTTCTCTTTGGTGAAACCATGTATACCCAAAAGCTTACTAGACGTGGTATTCAGATTCAGCTTGATAAGCAAATACCCTACCTCAAAACAAGTACTGTTGGCGAAATCATGAAAACTGAGATTGTTTCCTGTAAACCAGATGATACCACTGGAAAAGTATGGGACATCATGCATGAACATGGACTTGGGTTGCTTCCAGTAATCGATGGTGACACGGTTATCGGTACAATCGGATATATAGAACTACATCAAAGCAAATGCAATGGCGAAGATGTCATTACTCCTATGATTCGTCCCGTTGATATTTGTATCCCTTCTTCAGCAAATTTGTATGAAGCGTTTATAGTCATGGATTTGTTGCATAGTGATATCCTGATCGTAAAAGAAGATGAGAAAGTGGTTGGTTTGGTTACCGCAAACCGAATCACCAGAACGTATATTCAAAAAAGAAGAAATTCTTAATTACTAGAAGGATAAAATGAGAGCCACCAAACGGTGGCTTTCATTATTATCTATATTAAATTATCCGCTTAGCGTTGTCTTGCCATCATGTTATGCAATCCACCACCATTTTCAACATTGGTGAATCCCATTTGCTTAAGAATTCTTAAGCCATAACTTGAACGAGCTCCGGATGCACAATAGACAATGATTTCACGATCCTTATCTTCGAAAGAAGTTGCCCAATCAGGCAGATCATCCAAACTGACATTAATTGCACCAGGATAAGCACCCATGGAAAATTCCATTGGAGTTCTTACATCCAGGATAAGTGGTCCTTCGGTTGCTACTTCTTCCTCTTCCTCTACTTCTTCTTCACCCTTAGTCTTATCTTTTACAGATTTCTTCTCTACGGGGAACAAGCCAACACTGATCTCTTCATACCCAATAGCTCTGGCATATCTTTCCAAGCTGATATAGCCACCGCTTACATTGAATACCTGATCAAAACCAGCACCCTTGAGCATTCTTAAAGCAACATGGCCTTTCTGTCCATCATCACTGATCAAAAGAATCGGATGCCCGGAAGGAATTTTATCCAAATTATCACGTACCTGCACCTGACTCAGATTATTGGTTCCTCTGATACTTGCTTTTGAGAAACTGATGGGGTCTCTCAAATCAATGACAACAGGCTGACTTGAGAATACAAATTTCTCAAAGTCCTTTGCCAAAACTGAAGGACTGAACCCATTGTCCTGATTCTGTGCAGTGAAGGCAGTCATGTTTACCGGTCCGTTCGGTGAATTGAAAGGAGGAGCATACGCAAGATCGAGTTCAGCAAGATCGTCAATGGTAAGTCCACCTGCTATTGCAGTAGAGATAACATCCAAACGTTTATCCACACCTACTCTACCTGCTGCTTGTGCACCAAGTACTTTCTTAGTTTTCTTATCCCAAACAAGCATTAAGCTAAGTTTTTCGGAACCAGGGTAATAACCAGTATGACTGGCTTTATGCACGACTACTGCATCTGCATCAAATCCAGCATCTTTTGCCGTTTGCAAACTAATTCCGGTTGAACCAGCCATAGCCTCAAAGAGCTTTACGATGGAAGTACCGGTTGCACCCTTATATACTTTCGACCCACCAACAGCATTTTCACCTGCAATACGGCCTTGTCTGTTTGCTGGTCCTGCAAGAGGAATACGAACCTTCTTGTTCAGAATGGTATTGGTAATTTCAGCCATATCACCAGCTGCAAAGATTCCAGGTTCACTGGTATGCATTTGCTCATCTACCTGCAAGGCTCCAGTTTCCCCAACTGCCAAACCGGCATCTTTAGCCAGTTGCAAAGTTGGTCTCACACCTACAGAGAGAAGCACAAAATCGGCATCAACCTTAGAACCATCATCGAGTACAACTGAAGAGTCTTCAACAGCCTTAAGAGATTTCCCCAATTTAAGGGATACACCATAATCTTGTAATTCTTTGGTTAGGAAACCTGCAAACTCTCCGTCAAGATTCGGCATCACCTGCTTGGCCATTTCGACCAAGGTAACTTTGATTCCTCTCTTGGTTAAAGCTTCGACCATTTCCAAACCGATAAAACCGCCACCTACAACAACAGCCTTCTTAGGTTCATTCTCTTCAACGTAGGAATCGATCGCATCCATGTCAGCAAGAGTCCAGAGTTGGAATACATGATTTTTATCAACACCAGGAAGCGGTGGTACTACCGGCTTACCACCCTGGGCAAGGATGAGTGAATCATATTCAAATATTTGTTCTTTACCAGTCTTGGTATTCTTTGCAGTTACTTGCTTTTTCTCTTTATCAATTGCAATAGCTTCTGTATTGCTATGAACTTTAATTTTATATTGTTCATCAAATGTCTCGGCACTTGCCAAGATGAGAGAAGAACGATAGGAAATATCTCTTCCCAGATAGTACGGAAGCCCGCAGTTTGCGAAAGAAACATCATCCCCTGCTTCCAAAAGAGTAATATTTACATTGTTATCAATTCTTCTTGCTCTTGCAGCTGCTGTAGCTCCGGCTGCAACACCACCAATTATTAAAAGGTTTTTCATCCTGTTCTCCTTATCTTCTGACAGGTTGAATATAGTACTTTTATTTGCTAGTGGCAAGTATATTTTTATATCTATATATATTAATCTTTTAAAATCTTATATTTTAAGTGGTTATTTTTGTAAGAAAAATATTTGCTTTTTCTCACCTTTGCCGTTTTTGATAAAATTTCCCAATTTCATGATATGTATACTTATAACAACATCATAATGATGGGTATTGAAATAATGGAAAAGCAAAGGCTTAATAACATGGTTTTGTTTGCGTATGCCGTGTCGCCACCATACTTCTCAGCAAACAGAACATTGAAGGAAGCGATCGGGAGGGCCGTGATTAATACAAACGCACCGGTAAGCGTAGCAGATAGATCAAACAAACGTAAAATCAACAGTACAAACATGGGGAAGGCAAAGAGTCTTAGGAAAATTACAAGATAACTTCGGCCTGAAGAAAAGATGCTTTTCATGTTAACTCCGACCATCCATGCTCCAATAATCATCATAGATACCGGGGCAGTCATGTTACCTACCACTTCAAATGATCTTTGCATAAAAACGGGCACTTTCACGGGACTGATAAACAATATGACGGCAATAAAAGATGCTATCATCAACGGACTTATGAAAATGCTCTTCCAACTGGTTTTCGTATCCTTTCCACCCAATAGTCGTATTCCAACGGAAAAAATAATTATACAAAACACCATGTTATAGACAACTGCGTACAACAAGCCTTCTTCTCCAAACAACATTAGAGCCATCGGGAAACCAATAAAGCCGGTGCTTGCAAAAACACTCATACTTACGGAAACACCACGAAGATTCTTGTTTTTCAAAATAAAGGTAAACAAAGCCCAGGTAATCAACAATGCGAATACGTAATACGTTACCGCCATTACAAACGTCAAAACCAACGATGAAGCTAATTCCTTCGTATAGGGTTGATACCCAGAGGATAAGACTGAAGCTGGTGCAATTACCGTGAGCAATACGTTTGATAATCCTTTGACTTGTTCAGCTGATATTACGTTGAATTTTCTTATTATATACCCGAGTAATATCATTATGCCGATTTCCGCCAGGGAGTTCATGAGTGTTTGCATATACATTAGCTTTGCTGCTCCTTACTGGTTATTTGGCGATAATTGCGCTGTTTCATAGTATAGTTCCTGAATTTACTGATTCAAATGGCTTTCTATATAAATATTTATTTTTCATGCGATATGGCACGCAGTATTTCATACAAAACGTATGTTATGCAAGAGGAATTCCATTATGGCATATAAAAAATTATTGAAAATCTTCTTTTATACATGTACACTCTTGATATTACTAAAACACTTTTATCGTTTATTGGTAGATAGCTTTTCTAATTTCTTATTTCGTAGATATACTTTTGCAAATTTTAAGGGAGAATCATAATCATGACAAAACGAATGAGCTTTACTGCAACAGGCGACTCGCTTATACAAAAACATATTCCCATGCCGTATGAAGGACTTGATAAACTCATTTCATTTATCGGTCAAGGCGAAGCAAAAATTACCAATTTGGAAACAACCTTATCCGACGGCGATTGTTTCCCTTCTAGCTTTTCAGGCGGTACGTGGTTGACTACCTCCCCTACTGTTCTTGAGGATTTGGACGAATTCGGGTTCAATTTGTACGGATGTGCAAATAACCACACTTTGGACTATTCATATGAAGGGTTGTATTCTACTTTGGATTACCTGAAGCAATATGAGATCAACTATGCAGGTATTGGCATGAATCTTCATGAAGCTTCAAAACCAGCCATGATAGATTTGCCTTCCGGGCGTGTAGCTTTCATCTCTATCTGCTCTACCTTCGATGCAACTGCAAGGGCCGGTAGCCAAGGGCCTGTTATGCCTGGAAGACCAGGTCTTAATCCTTTGCGTTTTTCTATAACCAATAAAGTCACTCAAGCACATCTTGATGTCTTAAAAGAGATAGCAAAAGCTACTGATCTCAATGCTTATTCTGATATGTCGATCAGCCAAGGATTCAAACTTCCTCCACCAGAAGGAACATGGGAATTTGGCAATATCAATTTTTCTGTATGTGAAACCGAAGCAGAAGAAGGTAAATTCTCTACCCCTAATAAGGCAGACGTGGAAAGAACCGTACATTCAATCAAAGACGCACTTCGTGTCTGCGATTATGTAGTGGTTATGGTGCATTCACATGAGATCAAAGGCGCGGACCAATCTGAAGCGGATTATTTCTTCGAAAGTTTTGCTCATTCATGTATCGATGCAGGAGCATCTGTAATTTTTGGTGGAGGTACGCATCAGCTCAAGGGCATTGAGATGTACAATGGCAAGCCAATCTTCTACTCTTTGGGAAATTTCATTTTCCAGAATGAGTATGTTGCTCAGCTTCCTCCTGATTTCATGGAAAAATATAAAATCCCTATCGATAGCACTGCAGCAGAAGGTATTGCTACTCGAGCTGGATACTCCACCGGTACTTCAATGCACCAGCACAAACCAAATTTCTTCAGTGTTGTACCCTACATTGAATTTGAAGAGGATAAATGTATTAAGATCAATATGTTGCCCATAGATCTCGGCATGAAAAAGGAAAGGAGTTTCAAAAACATCCCCTATCCTGCCGATGAGGAGATGACACAAGAGGTATTTGACTACCTGAAGAAGGCAAGTAAGAAATATGGAACAAAACTGTCGCTATCAGACAAAGGGATGATAAAGGTCTCAATCAAGTAACTAGAACAAATTTGATATTCTATGTTCATTATTGTTTTCAATATGCTACTGATTGACATTCTTGTCAAAAATCCATAAAAATCTGCTATAATTTTTTTACATAGCAAGGGCGCTACAGATTCGTTTGGGTTTGTAGTTTTTACAATATTTTTCGTTAGCAAAGGCGCTACGAATTTCTAATTTATTAGGATTCGTGGCGCTTTTAATTTTAGGGAGGACCTATGAAACATTTACTTAAGGCTCTGAGTTTAACGTTCCTTGTAAGTGCATTCCTTCTCACAGGATGTAGCAAGGCAGATGACACAAGCGCAACCGCACCTTCAACCACTAGTACTAGCACCAGCACTACGCAAGCAGCTGCCACCCCTAAGGTTGAATACAAAGACGAACTGCACGTAGCTGTATCACAGGAAGCTCCATCCTTGGACCTTCACAAGAACAGTTCCGCTATTGCTAGAGAGATCGGAAGAGGTACCATCTGGGAACAGCTGATCACACTCGATGCAAATTCAGAAGTTGTACCTGAGTTGGCAGAAAGCTATGATGTTTCTGATGATGGCTTGACCTATACCTTCCATCTTCGCAAGGGCATCAAGTTCCACAATGGCCAGGAAATGCTTGCTGACGACGTAGTTGCTTCTATGAATAGATGGATCGTTGGATTCAGTACAGCTAAGAAACAGGTTGGTACTGCACGTTTCGTAAAGGTTGATGACTATACCGTTAGCATTACCCTTGAAACTCCTTCCTTGCTGTTCCCTTCCCTCATTGCTGGTGCAACTCAGCCTGCAGCTATCATGCCTGCAAGTGTTTGTGCTGACGAAGATTCCAAGGGCTTTGTTAAGGAATACATCGGTACCGGTCCTTACAAGTTCGTAGAATGGAAACTTAACGACTACATCAAACTTGAGAGAAACGACGATTATACTCCTTATGGCGATCCTAACAAGCCGCTTGACGGTTGGTCTGGCTACAAGCATGCATATACCAAGACTATCTACTTGCACTATGTACTTGAGAGCACCACTCGTGTTGCAGGACTTCAGACCGGTCAGTATGACATTGAATTCCAGGTAGACGACCAGGCTTATGCTACTATCGCCAACATTCCTAACCTCAAGCTTCTCAAGTATAAGAGTGCTGAAGTTGCTTTGGTATTCAACAAGAAAGAAGGACTTGCTGCAGACGTTAATGTCAGAAAGGCAATCAGATCTTTGGTCAATGCTGAAGACATGATGGTTGCTCACTCTGGTACCGAGATGTATGCACTTAGTTCCTCTTACATGAACGAAGGTCAGGCTTTCTGGGTAAGTAATGTAGGAGACAAGTACTACAACTTGAACGATCCTAAACTTGCAAAAGAATATTTTGACAAGGCCGGATATGATTACAAGACTCCGTTCCGCATTCTTGCTGCAACCATCAACAACTTTGATAGAATCGCATTGGTTCTTCAACAGGAACTTGAAAGCATGGGTGTTCCCACCACTTTGACACTTGTTGACTGGCCTACTTTGACCCAGTTCAGATCCGATCCTACCAAGTATGATGTATTCATCACTTCCTTCGGTAACGTACCTATTCCTACCTTGAAGTTGTATCTTGGTGCAACCTGGCCCGGTTGGTCTGCTGATCAGACTCTCCAGGATGACATGCTTGCCATTGGTACTTCAAAGACAATGGAAGAGGCTAAGGCTGCATGGGATAAGGCACAGCTTTACTGTTGGGAAGATTATGTACCAGTTGTTGCTCTTGGTACCCAATACACAGGCTATGGCCTGAGCGACAAGGTAGAAGGAGCCCAATTGTTCAACGGCTTGTTCTACTGGAATACAAGAGTTAAGAAATAACTTGTTATTTAACAAGGGCTTCGGAACTCTTGAGAGGTCCGGAGCCCTTATGCTTATTTATTGGGAGAAAATCAAGATATGCTCAAATATCTATTCAAACGTATACTTGCTACAATACCGGTGCTGTTTATTGTATCGATAGTAATTTTCAGTATTGTATATATTATACCCGGTGACCCAGCGGCTGTTATCCTAGGTGAAAATGCTTCACAAGAAGATATTCAAGCTCTTCGTACACGTATGGGATTGGATGAACCCCCAATTCCTCGTTACTTTAACTGGTTGGACAACATTCTGCATGGTGATTTAGGAGCTTCCACTGCCAATGGCACTCCCGTTGCTACAATGATCGCCAATCAAATAAAACCAACCCTCAACCTTGCTACGTTTGCAATGCTTCTTGCATTGATCATTGCTTTGCCACTCGGCATGTGGGCGGCCTATAAGAAAGGAACATGGATAGACCAAGCCGTTACGGTAATATCTTTATTAGGTATATCTCTACCAAGCTTTCTATTAGGTTTGTTCCTTATAATGATAGGAGCCGTAAAACTCCGTTGGTTCCCTGTTTCTGGATATGTTCCTTTTAGTGAAGGAATTGGGGCCCATTTCAATGCCCTTTTCATGCCCGCATTTGCCCTAGGGTTTATTCACGCAGCCTTAATCATGCGTATTACTCGCGCTACTTTATTGGAAGTATTAAATACTGACTATATCCGTATGGCCAAATCCAAGGGAGTACATAACTTTGTTCTTGTGGCCAAACATGCTTTTAAGAATACACTAGTCCCCGTTATCACCATTATTGGACAGAGTTTCATCATTGCACTTTCAGGTTCTACCGTTATTGAAGCTGTATTCGGTATTCCTGGTGTAGGTTCTTTGATCGTTAACTCGGTCAGTCGTAGAGATTATCAGGTCATTCAATCAGTTGTACTCTTAACTGCATTGTTGAACATTACCGTCAATCTCATAGTTGACCTCCTCTACGGAGTCATTGATCCACGAATCCGACTGGATCGCTAAGGAAGATAACAGAATGAATAACATGAAGCAAAGAACTTTAACTGAAGCAGATTTGAGACGAATGGTCGAAATCAGAAATAGATTGACCAAAGAACAGCGCTCTCTACAATTGCATAAATTTTTACGAAATAGACAAGCAATGGTTGGTCTCGTTATTTTCCTCATTGTCCTATTTGCAGCTATTTTTGGACCTTCGCTTTGCAAGGAATCACCGGTAGCTCTTAACGTATTAAATCGTTTGAAACCGCCTTCAAAGGAACATTGGTTCGGTACCGATACACTCGGACGGGATGTTTATACCAGAGTTATCTATGGTGCACGAATCTCCATGATCGTTGGTGTTTCTGTTGGTGCTATTTCTGGTATCCTCGGGTTAATCATTGGTATTTACAGTAGCTACAATAAATATGCTGATGAAATTCTCATGCGTATTTGTGATGGTTTGAAAGCTATTCCCAGTATCTTGCTTGCTATCACTTTGATGACCGCTTTGGGTGCAGATATCAAGAACGTTATCATCAGCCTTACGGTTGTAAATACTCCTACGATGGGAAGATTGGCTCGCTCTGCAGCATTAGTTGTCAAGGAACAAACCTACATTGAAGCTATGCGTGGTATCGGTGCAAAATCAAGAAGAATTCTTTGGAGGCATATCGCTCCAAACATCATGTCACCCCTTTTGGTGCAGATGACCTTCGTTTTTGCTACCTCTATTATCACAGAAGCTGCATTGAGCTTCCTTGGTGCTGGAGTTCCAGCTCCACAGCCAAGCTGGGGAAGTATCCTGAGTGAAGGACGAACTGTTATCTTTACCTCCCAATGGATGATTATATTCCCAGGTGCAATTACCGCTATGACTGTATTAGGTTTGAACCTATTCGGTGATGGTCTTCGAGACTTGCTCGACCCACTTAGTTCCTAGGAGATGACACTGTATGGAAAAAAATAATGATCTTTTAATTGTTGAGAACCTGACAACAACCTTTAATACAGAACGTGGTAAGCTGAAGGCCGTTGATGGTGTATCTTTCAACGTGAAAAATGGTGAAATTCTAGGAATCGTAGGTGAATCTGGATGCGGAAAGAGCGTTACCTCACAGTCCATCATGCGCCTTTATGATGAAAAGAAGTTTGCCGAGTTCAAAGGAAAAATCCTTTTCAAAGGCGAAAGTCTCTTTGATATTCCCTTGCCAAAAATGCGTAACTATCGTGGAGAAAAGATCTCCATGATTTTCCAGGATGCACTCAGTGCATTGAATCCTGTATTTACCATTGGAGAGCAAATCAGGGAACCGCTTTGGATTCACCATCGCATGAAAAAGGATGCAGCAAAGGAAAGAGCTATTGAACTTCTTACTCTTGTTGGTATCCCTGACCCCAGCAAACGTATCGATCAATACCCACATGAACTCTCTGGTGGTATGAGACAGCGTGTCATGATTGCTATTGCTTTGGCTTGTAGTCCTGAGCTTCTTATCGCAGACGAGCCTACTACAGCACTTGACGTAACCATTCAAGCCCAGATTATGGATTTGATTGTTGAACTCAACAAGAAATTGAATATGGGTGTAATACTCATTACTCATGACCTTGCAGTAGTTGCAGAGACTTGTAATAGAGTTGTTGTTATGTATTTGGGCCAGATCGTTGAAGAAGCTACTGTTACGGAAATCTTCGATAATCCGATGCACCCATATACAAAAGGCTTATTGCAGTCTATTCCTCGCATTAGCGATGAGAAACAGGAACGTTTGTTCATGATCCCTGGAACTGTACCTCTTTTGAGCAACGTACCTCATGGATGTAGATTTGCAGAACGTTGTAAGTACGCTGAAGAGGCTTGCAGACAGAATAACCAGGACTTGGAAAGTTGTGGCGGTGCTGGGCATAAGGTTCGCTGCTGGAAAGCTATAAAGGGAATAAATTGATATGAAAAAAGAACGTGAAGTTATTGTTGAAACCACTAACGTTAAAAAGTATTTTCCTGTAGCCCACAATCAGATTGTAAAAGCTGTAGATGGAGTTTCACTTAAACTCTATAAAGGCGAAACATATGGGCTGGTTGGTGAAACCGGATGTGGTAAAAGTACATTTGGCAGAACTTTGATCCGTCTTCAGAATCCTACGGAAGGTACCATCAAGGTAAAGGGAAAAGACATTTCCAATGCTCCTGAAAAGGAACTTGGGGATTTGAGAAAGCAGATGCAGATGGTTTTCCAGGATCCGTTTACCTCATTGAACCCAAGAATCCGTATCGGCGATATGTTGATGGAAGTTCTCAAGATCCATGGGATTGGAAATTCCAAATCCGAAAAAATGGCTATGGCTATGGAAATCATGGAAAAGGTAGGACTCAGAACTGAGCATTTCTATCGTTATCCACATGAATTCTCCGGTGGCCAGAGACAGCGTATCGGTCTTGCTCGTGCATTGATCCTAAATCCTGAGATTATTGTTTGTGACGAACCTGTATCAGCACTTGATGTTTCGATTCAGTCTCAGATCATCAACCTGTTTTTGGATCTTCAGGATTCGGACGATCTAACATATTTGTTCATAGCACATGATATCAGTGTTGTAAAATATATTTCCAACAGAATCGGTGTTATGTACCTTGGGCATCTTGTTGAAGAAGCTACAACAGAAGACCTATTCAGTCATCCGTTGCATCCTTATACACAAGCATTGCTTTCAGCTGTTCCTGAAGCCAATCCTCATAAGAGCGATAAGCAGAGAATTATTTTGAAAGGTGACTTACCTTCCCCTATCGATCCTCCATCTGGTTGTGTATTCCGTACTCGTTGTCCGTATGCTACAACGCTTTGTGAGGATTTGAAGCCACAAACGCTAGATATTGGACCAGAAGAAGGACATCGAGTCGCATGCCATATGTATGCAGAAAAACATTATGGTACTACTGGAGCAATGATTGAAGCAAAAGGAAAAGAATTGGCTGTTGCAAAATAAGGCTTTTTCTTGAATCGATTTTAAACAATAAGGAATTATACAATGCTATCAGATTCTGTAAGTAAATATATCGTTGAGCATTCAGAAGAAGCTTTTGAATTGCTTAAAGAGTTGGCAGCAATTCCAGCCCCTTCGAACCACGAAGAAAAAAGAGCTGAATTTATTAAAGCTTGGCTCGAAAAACAAGGCGCAAAGGGTGTCTTCATCGATGAGGCTTTGAACGTTGTGTATCCTATCGGCTGCACCGATGATAATCCTTTGATCGTTGCCATGGCACACCAGGATGTGGTATTTCCTGATACCACTCCCCTTCCTGTAAAGATTGAAGGTGATAAGATCATGGCCCCTGGTATCGGTGATGATACTGCAAACCTTGTTGCCCTGATGATGGTTATGAAGTACGTTGCGGAAACAAATGCTCTACCATCCGATGGTAATGGCGTTTTGTTGGTAGCGAACAGTGGTGAAGAGGGCCTTGGAAACCTCAAGGGTTCCCGCAATATTTGTAAGGTATATGGTTCACGTATCAAAGAGTTCTTCTCTCTTGACGGTGGTTCTGATTTCCTTACCAATAAAGCTGTAGGCTCAAAGAGATATAAGGTAACAGTAGAGACTGAAGGCGGCCACTCCTATGGCGCATTCGGTAACCGTAATGCTATTGCCTATCTTTCCTCAATGATCAATACCTTCTACAACATGAAGGTTCCTCAGACCGGCAAGACAACCTACAACGTAGGTCTTATCAGCGGTGGTACGTCGGTAAATACGATTGCACAGAAAGCAGAGATGCTGTATGAGTATCGTTCCGATGAGGCAGCTGACCTTGCAATTATGGAAAAACAATTCAATGCCGTTATTGACTCTTACAAGGCAATGTTGATCAAAGTCACTGTTGAAACTGTTGGAGAAAGACCTTGTTCTGGGGAAGTTGATCAGGCAAAACTTACTGCTTTGACGGAGAAAGCTCAGGCTATTGTTAATACGTATACCAATTCAATTCCTGAGCCAAAACCAGGTTCTACTGACTGTAATATTCCACTTTCGTTGGGCATCCCAAGCGTTTGTCTTGGTTGCTATATCGGAAAAGGTGCTCATACCTATGAAGAATGGTTGAGTATTTCTTCTCTTAAACCCGGTTATAGTATTGCCTTTGATATGGTTCTTTCCTATTTCAAAGGTTAATACAGCCAACTCATAAAAGTTTTTATTGTAACTACCCTACCGGTTTTCATTACTGGTAGGGTTTATTTTAAGGAGATACAACAGAAAGTCCTAACTTAATTTTGGTTTCCGCAAGAACAATACGCTTACATCAATACAGAAGATATACCAAGGAATAAGGGAGAGCATTGAAAATATGAGTCCTATCATTCCAAAGGTTGATGGGATCATCATTAGAATACCTGATACGATACCTAATATAGCTGTCCTTTTCTTAAATAGGGGATTCTTTTGCATTGCAATAGAGAGAAGCAATAGTGCTATAGCGTTGAGAATATAATACACAGTGAAAGCAGTACCTTTCCATTCAAGCAACAGGATAGTTGCTGCCTGTCTCAGGCTTTCCATATCAGAATAATTCCTTGTTAAAAAAAGCATTTCTATACACGTATTTGAAGGGAAATAGGCTGCAATACCAACGAGGCCTAGTATTAGAGCGATGGCAGTAATGCTTTTGTTTTCATTAAAAACGAGTATTGCCAAGGCAAAGTAAATAATTGATAAGATAACGGTATTTATCAGATACAGAAGATCAAGATGCAACATTCCGAGTACCGGCTGGTTTACAAATAACTGAATCCACTGGTCTATGGAAACAGGCATGGGAGAAACAGTAAATATCACTATTTGCACAGGAATGATGATCAGCATCAGAACAATGAGTACACCAGAGGTTCTGAAAAGACCGGACCATTGAAGAAGCAGTTGTTTCTTATTTTCCATACTGTTATTCCTTATAATCAAAACCATGTAACGTAAATTGAAATATACTCTCTTAGGAGTTAAATATTTATAGTATCTCTCATTCAAT
>QJZS01000229.1 GCA_003247345.1 Spirochaetales bacterium | reverse complement strand
GTCCTTCACTGTTCAACTCTTCGAACAGTTCCATAATCTGATTGCCTGTCTTGGTATCCAACGCCCCTGTCGGTTCATCGGCAAGAAGGATCGTGGGATCGTTGACCAACGCTCTTGCAATAGCAACACGTTGCTTCTGTCCACCGGAAAGTTCATTGGGATGATGCCCCAACCTGTCGGCCAAACCAACCCTCTCAAGGGCATCTGTCGCTCTCTGTCTTCGCTCCCGTACCCCCATTCCTGCATACAGAAGTGGGGTGACTACATTTTCCAAGGCAGTAAGTTTTCCGAGGAGATTAAACTGCTGGAAGACAAATCCAACCTTTCGATTGCGGATATAGGCAAGCTCAGCCTCATTCAAGCCAGCAGTATTTTCCCCATCGATATCAATGAGCCCACTGGTGGGAGTATCAAGACAGCCGATGAGATTCATCATCGTTGACTTCCCGCTGCCAGAAGGGCCCATGATGGAGGTAAACTCACCCCGTTTGATCGCAAGAGACACCCCGTCGAGCGCCCTGACTACAAACTCACCCATAATATAATATCGTCTGACATTTTCCAGCTGTATTACATTCTCTTGCATAGGTTACCTCATCGGCCCCCCAGGAGGAGCTCCTGTTGCACCGTTCGTCAGATTCGTTAAGGCGGAAGCGGTGGTATCTGTTTTCTTGACGATCAAGGTATCCCCTACCTCCAGCTCTCCACCCAAGAGTTGACTAATACCTTCACCCAAGTACTTTACGGTTACCGATATCGTCTTAGTGGTGCCGTCCTCAAATTTCTTGGTAACATAACTGTGACCTCTGCTCGAGGTAACTGCACTCTGAGGAAGTAATACCAAGGTAGTTTCGCCCTCGCTTGCAATGGTCCCTTCAAAAGAGAAACCTGGAGCTATCTGCTTGGGGGGATTCTCAATTGTCAGTTCAACATCCATAACGCCGATTCCTTGGCTGGTATAGGTTCCCAACATCGGAATATATGATACTTTTGCTTCCACAGAACTAGCTGGATAGGAGTCAAAATAGAGAACAGCCTGTTGCCCCAAAGAGACATATTGCATGTCAATTTCATCAATTTCAACGGTGGCCTTCAAAGTCGACCGATCAATGATGGTCATGGCACTGTCGCCGGCTTCAAAATAGTCGCCTTCACTTACATCCACAGAGGCTACAACCCCATCGAAGTTGGCATAGGCCTTGGTATATTCCAAGCTATTCTGGGCTGCTTTCAGACTGAGCTCGGCAAGCTCTACATCACGGGTACTCCCGGTAAGCTTTGCCTTTTCAAGATCAGCCTGCAGACTCGCTACCTTATATTGCTGATTGGTATCGTCAATGGCGATCAAGGCATCGCCTTTCTTCACCGCATCACCTTCTTTTACATATACTTTGGTAATGGTACCGGTAGCTCTGAGTATTACATCCTGTGTGTCATTGGGCTCCACGTAGCCTGATAGGTCAATCGTGGTAGTGAAGGTGTTCTCATATACTTTGGCTTCTACTTGCTTGATTACAGAAGGAGGGGCTGCAGGCTTGGACCAAGGTAAATGGCCGTTGTCATTGTAAAACATGTAAACATACACACCAAAAAGAATGATGCCCAATATTATTACGGTGGCAATGATTCGTTTGATTCGTTGCTTGCGAATCTTACTACGAAGCTGATTTCTCACCTGGTGTTCTGTATGCATTTCATGTGTCGTATCGTTCATATTCCTGTTTCTCCTATAGCTGCAGGATATTTATTTCGTTTTCAAGAGCTAATCCATCCAGTAAGGTGGTAGCCAAATCATAGCTGTCCATCTCAACAGTAAAGGAGGCATCATCTACATCAGCTTGGGCAGCAAGACCTTGAGAGAACAACTGCTTCTGTTGGGCAAGAAGCTGTTTGTTGTATTCCATCGTCTGCTTGAGTAGCGTATAGGTCAGCTTCCACGAAGCAATATCATTTTCCAAGGAGATTGCACTCTGTTGATAATCGGTTAATGCACTATTGTACTCCAATTGTGCCAGAAGTACCTCATTCTGCAATTGTTGAACCATCAGATTATCTGCTTTGTTGGTTGGATTATTATTCCAACTTCCCCCTACTGTTACCGAAGGGGTAAAATCATTGGCAACCATATCATAATTGCCATTCAGCTTCGCAGTCACGGAGAACTGCTTGGATGAAAGTGTCGCGGAGAGACTGGAATCTAGGGCGTCGGTAGTCGAATAACTTGTATAGAGGGAGGTGTCATTCGTCTTTGCATAGGAAAGTGAACCACCGACTTTCAGATTCTTGTTGTTCAACTCTGCCAATTTAAGTGCAAGGTCTTCCTTGGCTAAGGCAAGATCAAGTTCCTTAATCTTTACGCTGCTGTTGCCATCCGCTTTGGAAGAGAAATCCAGTTTTGGTTCTTTAATGGCATCAACCCCTTCCCAAGTAAATTCAGTGATCGTCGCAAATTGCTTTAGCAACAACCCACGGGAGGCTTGCAAACCAGTAAGAGTTGCTTCATTCTTGGCGATTTCCTGTTGTTTTGACTGGTAGGAAATACTTCCCTCGTCAAGTAGCTTAAGTTTCAGCGATTGATCCAAATCCCTTTTTAAATCGTCTATATCCTTTTGCGTCTGTTTGATGGACTGCTCATTTGCCAAAAGGCTGGAAATCTGGGTATAGATGGTCCCTGTAAAATTCAATTTGCTGGTTTCATAGGTATTGACTGCTACTACCTTGCTTTGAGCGTTTACTATGTCCGAACGATAGTCGTCGGTATAGCCATACACAAAAGTATGGTCAACAGAAATTTCAGGAGAAGCTGCATAGGCATTACCTGAAGCCGTATAATACACATTGCCGCTCGACACTGATATGGTAGTCTCCCCATCGTCAGGCAGGATGAAGGTCGCTCCTGCCCCGGTTGTACTAAAAACATAGGTAGAACTCGTTGTATCATAAGCGGCAGTGATATCCCCGGTAGTAACCGCAATGTCTACGGTCTCATCGGCTTGGGCGATATCTAAGCTGAGAAGCGCATTGGTTTTGGTGATTTCCAAATTTTGTATCTGCGAACTTTGCCCTAGCGCCTTGGTTACGATATCTTCCAGACTCTGTGCAGCAAGAGGTATCGTCAATGATGCAAGGAGGCCACAAAGGGTGAAGATACGTATGGTGCGGGTATGCATATGCGCTCCTATGTAAAGTGAGTCTTATATTAACTATTACCTTGAATAATACCAAGGGCAAGCAGTTGTGACTGAACTACACATAATCTACAAAAGATGTTGACCGCCATCAACGGTCAAATCCAATCCAGTGACAAAAGTTGCACCAAGAAGGTATCGAACCGCCTGACAAATGTCGTCTACATTCCCTGTACGTTTAACGGGAAGTTTTTCAGCCATCCTGGTGAAGTAGGAATCCTCCCCATTGCTCAAGATGGGACCTGGGGAGATGGAATTCACTCGGATAGTTGGTCCCAAGGCGACAGCCAAGGCTTTGGTTTGTGCCAGTAGAGCTCCCTTCGCACAATAATAGGCGGGCCGAGACGCGGTAGGCGACGATGTTTTGGTATCAACCATATTGATGATTGATCCAACTACTTCTCGTTTTTTCAGGTGCAGGAAAAGTGCTCTGGACAGAAAAAATGGCGTTGTGGAATGTACATTCATCACCTCTTCCCAAACTTCAGCAGTTGTCTCTTCAATGTTGAGCTGGGGAAAAAGAGAGGCATTGTTGATCAAATGATCCACCGTTCCAAAACAGGCAACAGCAGAAGCAAAAAGGTCCTCCGCGACACGGTTCTTACTCAAATCAGCCTGAACGATTTTACAATCAGGACCAAGATCACCAAGCGAAGCGCAACCAGTATTGCA
>QJZS01000220.1 GCA_003247345.1 Spirochaetales bacterium | reverse complement strand
GATTATCAGCGATGAAATCCATGCCGATCTCAGCTATATACCTCATAAGAGCCTTTTGGAATTCGGTGCAAAAACAGGAGCTGAGACCGTGGTGTGCATGGCTCCTTCAAAGACATTCAACATTGCTGGTGAACACTATTCAGTTACGCTTTTCAACAATCTGGATCTGAAAAAGGCTTACGTCAAACGTTTGGAACAGCTGTTTTTGACCCACACCTCAACATTCGCCACTACTCTCGCTCTTGCAGCTTATTCTGAAGGAGAAACCTGGTTGAAGGGTTTGGTCTCCTATCTACAGGGAAACCTTTCCTTGATACAGGAAACACTACAAGAAAGAATACCTGAAATAGTTTTGATCAAGCCTAAGGCATCTTTCATAGCCTTCCTGGATTGCTCTGCCTTAGTACCGCTTATCGAAAAAGACCAAGTAGCACATCCTGAACTCTATGATCCGCAGCAAAGTCCGTCAGGAGGATTGCTTTCTCGTTTCTTCGGACAACGGGCAAAACTGGCTTTCAATGACGGGACATGGTTTGGTGGTGATGCATACCGTGGATTCGTACGTATCAACTATGGAACCCAGCGCGCAACCATTGCAGAAGCACTTCAGGCAATGGAACAAGCTGTGCGGTACTTACACGAGAACTACTAAAGCTGTTGTGCCAAGCCTTTGGCAAGAAAAGCAACTGCTTTTGCATTCGGATGCAAATACCCATCATCATAGGCATTGCGTAAAGAAAGGGAGAGGCCGTCTGCTACCCGTATCTTCGGGCAGCAGTAGGTCGCTTCTGCAAGCGTTTTTTGCATCTCTGAGAATGTTCCCATATGCTTTGGTTCCAAAATATCAGAGCGCCACAATGGGGTAAGCAAGGTGATGGGAACGTTTGGGTAGAACTTACGAACCCTTCCCAACATGGCAAACATCTCACCGCGTAGTTCGGCTAGATTATTTCTGACTACCCAGTCATTGGTGCCCAATCCAATCAATATGGAAGAAACGGGAACACCGATGGAATCGACAATCTTAGGATTGACCATTGCACCGGCAAGGCCTTGGTTGATCACCTGCATATCCAATATACGGCTCAGGTGCTCGCATAAAGCCTGGGAAGGATGATGAATTCCTACCCCTTGGATAATGGAATCGCCCATACAGAGCAAGACTTTTTCTTGTTTCTTGAGAGACTCTACATCGCCTTCGAGCTTGAAACCGATTTGATGATGCATCGGCAGGTATATTGTGACCATTTTATCCGGCTCGATGGTTATCACGCCACTTTTCAGAGGATGCTCTATAACCTCATCATCCCCGTATCTCAGGTCGATGGTCTCAACTATATCAAAAGGTCTGCCATAGAGCGCAGAGAAGTCGAATGCGAGGTCACCAGATCTGGGCAACAACGACTCGTTGTACCGTTTCAGCGTAAGATTGACCTCAGACCTGCTGAAAAAGCGCAAACACACTGAGGCACTGGTCTTGGACATTGACCGATAGAGTGCATGCGTCGAGGCAGCCTGCCTCTGCATATCTGTAAATCGCAACGCTTGGAAAAATCCATCCTCGTTACAAATTACAGATACGGCATTATGAGTGAGAGAAAAGATTTCTTCAGTCGACGTCGAGGAGGGTCCGATTACCATATACCTCTTCCCAGTTTGCAGAGAAATCATGTACAGCCTTTGTGATGGAAGGCATATGCATTCCGGTTTCCAACAGATCGTAAGGAATGGTACAGCAACTTGCACCATTGGCGTATGCAGTTGTGATTTCTTTCAAATTCTTGAAACTTGCAGCAAGGACCTGGCAACTCGTGCCATTTGCCCAGAGCAAACTACTCAGTTCCTTGATAACCTTTGCCGCATCAATATCGATATTGAGCATTCTGTTGTAGTAAACAGCCAGATAACGTGCACCGGCAAGCATTGCAAGAATACCTTGCATGGTTGTATAGATGGCTGTGGCAGTTACATTCACACCTCTGGCAGCAAGAATCTTAATAGCTCTCAGGCCATCCTCGGTCACCGGAATCTTGATGAATGTTTTGGGTCCCAATATGGAGAGAATCTTATCAGCCTCTTTGAGGATGGTATCACAATCATGTGCTATCACCTGTACATGGAGACTTCGTTCATCACCGATGAGTTCCCTGATTTTATGCATGTGGTTGAAAAAATCTACTTTTCCTTCTGCCTTTATGATGGAAGGGTTGGACGTTACCCCGCTGATGGGATAGGTTGCCAGTCCTTTCTCGATTTGTTCTAAATTAGCTGTATCAAGCATGAGTTCCATGGTTTCACCTCCCCTGTATAATGCCATAAAAAGGAGGTTTCCGAAAAGCTCATTATCTTGGTTTTTTGTTTCGATATTGATCGGGGCTCATCTGATAGCGTCGTTTGAATAGACTGTAAAACCTATGAACGGAAGAAAAACCGCACTGTTCACTTACAACGGCAATACGCTCTTTGGTATGCAGCAGCATCAAGGCAGCTTGGGAAAGTTTCTCAGATGTAATCTCTTCCCAAATAGTTTTTCCACGATAACGGCGGAATCGCATTTCAAGAGCTCTTCTACAGATGGAGGCTTGGTTTGCAACTTCACTTGCCGAGAGACCATTTGCGGCTTCTGCTTTGATCAGCTGCAGTGCTTTGGCAACATGTTCGTCTTCACAAAACACGAGGCGGGTACTTTCTCGTTCGGTGACAGGACCGGGGGCAATGCGCCGGACTAGCACTTCATTATTTGTACTGCCAAGCATCCGTTCGAGCATGGAGGATGCTTGAAATCCAATGGCTTCACAATCGGGTTGAATCGATGAAATCGAAGGACTTGCCAATTCGCATAACAATGTCTCATTATCAACACCAAGCACCATGATCTCATCAGGGATACCTATCTCCAGTCGTTGACATGCTATCTCCACTTTCATTGCTGAAAGGTCATTACAACAAAATAAAGCAATGGGTTTTTGAAGGCTTTTTAGATACGAGTCCAGAGTCTCATCGGCCTCGTAGAGATGTCTCCACCAAGATAGAGGACGTGAAAATTTCGGCATTTCATCAGGTGAAGTCGATGTGGCACTACAAAAGCCTATGAAACGCTCACGTGCCCAATGTACGTTATCCACCCCGCACCAAGCCATTTTCAGGTTTCCCAGACTCTTCAGATAGGTTCCTGCACTGACACCGGTCTGGTAGTCATCATTGCGAACTTGAGAAAATAGCTTTAAGGAAGTTGAACCGGCAATATCCACGACAGGAATGCCTAAGGATGCACAAAAACGGGCTTCTTCATCATCCTCAATCCGGGCTATCAGGGCATCACAGCCAAGCAAAGCCTCCCTATCCAAGGAGAAAAACCAAGGCCCTTGCCCCCTGACTTGCCAGTCATGCTTTCCCCGGGCATAGTTCACTACCCCCTTGGCAACCGACATATCATAACTGTCCTGAAACCTGAGCTTCAAACCAATCTGTATCATAGTGAATAGTTTATCATACTATGCGCAAAACGATATAATAAATTCGCATATAAAGCATTGTACAAATTCACAACAGGGGTATGGTACAGATAAGAGGAGGACTCTGATGCATATACCTACAAGGCTCATTACATCAACACAAAAAAAGATACCTGCGATCGGGGTAGGCACGTTCGGCTCAGATCATATAACAAGCGAGGAGATGGCTGAATCTGTACAGCTGGCCCTCAACTTAGGTTATAGAAATATCGACTGTGCCAGTGTGTACGGCAATGAAAAGGAAATAGGGAAAGTTCTTAAGAACTGTGGTATAGATCGCGAGGAACTTTGGATCACCAGCAAGGTGTGGAATGATGCCCATGGCAGAGACAATGTCATTGCTTCTGCAAAGCAGAGCCTGCAAGATTTGCAATTGGAATATCTGGATCTTTACCTCGTGCACTGGCCGTTCCC
>QJZS01000196.1 GCA_003247345.1 Spirochaetales bacterium | reverse complement strand
AAAAGTAAAAATTTTTAAATCTTAATAAAATTATTTTTAGAAGAAGAACCAGCCTGTAAAAATAGGCTGGTTTTCTTTATATTTATCTAATTTTCTGAAAATTTGCAGAAAACACAATTGTTTTCGGAAAAATTAATGAATCCATAAATAAAGTAAATAATTATAGATATTTTATAAGCTTTGTTGCATTAATTCTTCGTTATCCATGTACTTGAACATGCTGCGAATACATACAATAATAAAGTTGTGGCAATCTCGAAACTCAGAAACTTGATGATTCCCCAATAGTTAAAGAAGGAGCAAACAAGCCCATATCCTTAAAATGAGGATATGTTCTTTACTATACGAGAAATTATCGGGAGACTTTTTTTGGATGTCATGAGAGGAGACTATATGCAGGACACGTTAGGTGAGCAACGAATTGATCAATTAAGAACCAGAGCTATGCAATCTGGCGGTTACGGACTCTACCGTACACAATTTGAACATGATAACTGCGGCGTAGGTTTTATCGCCCATATGGATGGAAAACCTAAACATTCGATTGTTTCTGATGGACTTAAGGTTCTCCACAACCTTCAGCATCGTGGAGCTGTTGGGGGTGACCGAAAGACTGGAGACGGTAGCGGTATTATGGTTCAAATTCCCCATGAGTTTTTTAAAAAGACTGTTACAGATATAACATTACCAGAAGCAGGTAGCTATGCAGTAGGCATGTTTTTTTTCCCCCATGACACTGATGATAGCGCCTACCGCAAGGCGGTAGAGAAGGTTGTAGCTGAATCAGGATTCTCCACACTTGGATGGAGAGAAGTACCTGTTGACTCTTCCTTGCTTGGTGAGCTTGCTCTTGCCACTGAACCTGGTATTTTCCAGTTGTTCATTACCCATGAAACTTATAGAGGCGAAGTACTACAACGAAAATTATTCGTACTGAGAAGAGCTATTGAAAAAGAGATTGAAAATACTCTTGGTATGATGGACCAATTCTATATTTGTTCACTTTCTTCTACGGTAATCGTATATAAAGGTATGTTGACAGGAGAACAGGTTGAAGCTTATTTCCCTGACCTCCGTGATCCTGATTTCTCCAGTGCTTTTTCAATCATTCACTCAAGATTCAGTACTAATACACTTCCCCAGTGGCGTCTTGCCCAGCCGTTCAGGTACCTTGCGCATAACGGAGAAATTAACACCCTTCGAGGCAATATCAATCGTGAAAAGACCCGTGAAGGGTTTATGACTTCCAAGGTTTTGGGAGACGATTTGCCAAAGGTTCTTCCTGTTATCGATGAAACTGGAAGTGACTCTGCAGTATTCGACAACGTACTCGAATTGTTCACCATGGCTGGACGAAGTATTTCCCATGTCATGATGATGATGATTCCTGAAGCCTATTCCCCTGAAATCCAGATGAGTGCCGACAAGCGCGCTTTCTATGAATACCACTCTCCGATCATGGAACCATGGGATGGCCCTGCAGCGGTCGTCTTTACCGATGGTCGGTTCATTGGTGCTACCTTGGACAGAAACGGACTTCGTCCTGCCAGATATACGGTGATGAAGGACGGCTTGATTGTCCTTGCTTCTGAAACAGGTGTTGTTGAACTTCCTGAAGCTGAAGTGAGAATGAAGGGGAGACTCCATCCTGGAAAGATGTTCCTCGTTGATTTGGAACAACATCGCATTATCCCCGATAATGTTGTAAAGTCCAGACTTTCAAGACAATATCCTTATCGCAGATGGGTAAAGAACACCCGTGTCGAATTAAGAGGTTTGTTCTCACCTTCAACTGTCTATAAGATGGAAAGCCAAGAATTGCTCGAAAAGCAAATTCTCTTCGGATATACCGATGAGGATTTGAAGACCATTATCCATCCGATGGCAAGCAAAGGCCAGGAAGCTATTGGTTCCATGGGTAATGATACCGGACTTGCCGTTCTCTCTGATCACAGTGAGACATTGTTTTCCTATTTCAAACAACAGTTTGCACAGGTTACCAACCCCCCTATCGATCCTTTGAGAGAACAGTTGATGATGTCCTTGGAAAGTTTCATTGAGAATGAAACCAATCCTTTGGATGTAGATCAGAGCAAATATCGTTCTTTCAAACTTCCACATCCGGTACTTTCTTCCCGCGACCTTTCCAAGATCAGAAACAACGTGAATTCTGATTTGCTTTGTCATGATATTGATATCACCTTCACTCCTAGCAGTGATGGAAAAGGTCTTGAACAAGCTCTGACTCGCATTTGTGAGGAAGCAAAGCAAAAGGCAGAAGAGGGTGTGTCTCTCATGATTCTGACCGACAAAAATGCAGGCCCTGAAAATGCCCCTATTCCAACCTTGCTTGCAGTCTCTGCTCTGCATCAATACCTGCTTGCCCATAAGCTCAGAGGAAGAGTCGGTATTATCGTGGAAGCTGGCGACGTGCGTGAGGTTTTCCACTATGCACTGCATCTTGCCTTCGGTTGTGATGCCATCTGTCCGTATGTTGCATTCTCAACGGTAAGGGCTATGGCAGAACGTGGGGAGTTCCCCACCTCCTCTCCTGAAACTGCTGCTGATAATTATGTCAATGCAGTAAAGAAAGGTCTCTTGAAGACATTCTCAAGAATGGGAATTTCAACACTGCACAGTTTCTACACTACGCAGATTTTCGAAGCAGTAGGCCTTTCAGATGAAGTGATTGCAAAGTATTTCACTGGTACGATTTCAAGAATCGGTGGTGCTGGTCTTGCTGAACTCACTTGGGATGTACAACAACGTCTCGATCAGGCGTACCCTTCTGATGGTAGAAAAGCAAAACTTAGAAGTGTTGGTGGTTCATACCGCTATCGTAAGGATGGCGAGCCACACTATTGGTCCCCTGACGCTATTCGACTTCTCCAAGCTGCAACTCGTCAGAAGAGCTATGATATTTTCAAGCAGTTCACTACAACAATGAATGCTTCCTATCGAGCAAACGGTGAACTTCGCGGTTTGTTGGATTTCAAGGAATCAACACCGGTTCCTCTCGATGAGGTTGAACCCATTGAAGCTATTACCCGTAGATTCGTATCGGCTGCAATGTCGATTGGGTCAATCGGAAAAGAGACCCACGAAACCGTTGCTATTGCAATGAATCGTCTCGGTGCAAAGAGTAATAGTGGTGAAGGTGGTGAGGATCCAATCAGAAGTATTCCTCTTGAGAACGGCGACTCTATGAGATCCCGCATCAAGCAGGTCGCTTCGGGAAGATTCGGTGTAACGACCGAGTACCTTATGAGTGCAGACGAACTGCAGATTAAGATGGCTCAAGGTGCAAAACCTGGTGAAGGTGGTCAGCTCCCTGGTCAGAAGGTTACTGAATACATTGCACGAATCAGGCATACCACCCCTGGCGTTACCTTGATTTCACCTCCTCCTCACCATGACATTTATTCGATTGAGGACCTTGCCCAGTTGATTCACGACCTAAGAAGTGTCAATCCTGAGGCTGAGGTATCCGTCAAGTTGGTAAGTGAGCCCGGTGTTGGAACGATTGCAAGCGGTGTTTCCAAAGCGAAAGCCGACCGTGTAATCATTTCCGGCCAGAACGGTGGTACGGGAGCATCCCCGCTCACTGCTATCCGACATGCCGGTCTGCCTTGGGAACTTGGTCTTGCTGAAACTCAGCAGGCACTTATTCTCAATAAACTGAGAAGCCAGATTATTGTACAGACTGATGGTCATTTGAAGACTGGACGTGATCTTGCCATTGCAACCTTGTTGGGTGCCGAGGAATATGGATTTGGAACATCACTACTCATCTCACTTGGCTGTATCATGATGAGAAAATGTCACCTCAATACCTGTCCGTTTGGTGTTGCAACCCAGGATCCTGAACTGAGAAAGCTCTTCAGGGGTAAAGCTGACTTCATCATTGCCTTCTTACAATTTGTCGCCCAGGAATTCAGAGAGACTATGGCTCAGCTTGGATTCAGAACGGTAGAAGAGATGGTTGGTCGAGTTGATCGACTGAAATTTGCTCCAAATTACGATAAGCCGAAATCTTCTGCCATCAAGCTTGATGCAATCCTTGCATCAGACCACTTGGTGGAAGGCGTTCCTCTTCACTTCATGGCTAAGGGTGATCGACCGGGAGTTTCCCGTTTCGACCAAGCCATCGAGAAGAAGATTGAGAAATTCTGGGTCGACCAGAAGCCGGTGAAAGTATCCTTGGATGTGAATAACCGAGACAGAACAATCGGGGCTACGCTGAGTGGAAAGGTTGTGAAGGCTTTTGGTCCTACTGGACTCGCTGATGATAGTCTTACCTTCAACCTACATGGTTCGGTAGGCCAGAGTTTTGGAGCCTTCCTTGCCAAGGGTGTTACCTTGAACCTGAGAGGTGAGGCGAACGACTACCTTGGAAAGGGCCTCAGTGGTGGAAAGATCATTGTAGTTCCTCCCAAGGAATCCAAGATTGTTCCTGAAAAGAATATCATCACAGGAAACGTCATGATGTATGGCGCAACCAGCGGAAAGGTATTCATCAACGGAATGGCAGGAGAGCGCTTCTGCGTACGTAACAGTGGCGGTACCGTTGTTGTTGAAGGCGTAGGCGATCATGGTTGTGAATACATGACAGGTGGAACTGTTGTCATCCTCGGCGAGACTGGAAAGAACTTCGCTGCTGGTATGAGCGGTGGTATCGCCTATGTATATGATCCTTCCGAGCAGTTCGACTCAAGGTGTAACCTCGATATGGTTGAGCTTGAGGGTGTATGGGATCGTAACGACCAGGAAGTCCTGAAAGGTTTGATTACCGAGCATTTCGAATTGACGGGAAGCCGTTTGGCTCATAGGATTCTGGAGGACTGGGAAGTCCAATATCCACAGTTCGTAAAAGTGGTTCCTGTTGAGTATAGAAAAGTGCTTGAGAGGATGCAGATGAACGAAAACCGCGACGATGAGACGATGAGTGTAACCGAGGAGGTCTTCAATGCTTAAGCACGATGGATTTCGCACTATACCAAGAAAAAATCCGGAATACAGACCGGTTGAAGAAAGAATAAAAGATTTTGAGCCAGTCGAAGGGATGCTGGAACCTGAACAAGTACAGATCCAAGCTGAGCGCTGTATGGACTGTGGTGTCCCGTTCTGCCATCTGTATGGCTGTCCGCTGGGCAATAGAGTTCCCGATTATTCTGACTTGATTACCCAAGGCAGATGGAAAGATGCTTTGGACCTTTTGGAATCGACAAACAATTTCCCTGAGATAACGGGAAGAATTTGCCCGGCTCCTTGTGAAGCAGCTTGTACGCTTGATGTCGACTTCAAGGCAAATACTTGTGAGGAAATTGAACTTGCAATTGCTGAGATGGGATGGCGCAAGGGTTGGGTTGTTCCCGATATTGCTCCGATCAAGACTGGAAAGAGGGTGGCTGTCGTAGGTTCTGGTCCTTCAGGGCTCGCTGCTGCTCAGCAACTGGCTCGTAAGGGGCATGAGGTTGTCGTCTTCGAAAAGTCAGACCGAATCGGCGGCTTGTTGATGTACGGTATTCCTAATTTCAAGCTTGAGAAAAGTCTCATTGCCCGTAGATTGGAACAGATGAGAGCTGAAGGGATTGTTTTCGAAACAAGTGTTGAAGTAGGAAGCGATATCTCAGCCCACTACCTGCTCAGTAAGTTCGATGCAGTCGTCCTTGCAAGCGGAACTCCGTTGGCACGTGATCTGAACATCCCTGGGAGAGAGTTGAAGGGTATCCATCTTGCAGTTGAGTACCTCACGCAGCAAACCAAGATGGTGCTCGGTGATACGATTGACCCCGAGGACTTAATCGATGCAAAGGGTAAGCATGTTGTGGTCATCGGTGGTGGTGATACTGGTAGTGACTGTGTAGGAAGTTCAATCAGACGCGGTTGTGCTTCTGTCACCCAGATTGAGTTGCTTCCGCAGCCACCAGAGGCGAGAAGATTCACCAATCCGTGGCCGGAATGGCCTCAGATTCTCAGAACCAGTTCCTCCCATAAGGAAGGCGTGAAGAGAATGTGGTCGATCGGTTCGAAAGGCTTCTCTGGTGAGGATGGGCAGGTGAAGAAGTTGACCTGTTCACATCTCGAGTGGGAAGGCCGCTCTTTCAAGGAAATCGAGGGAAGTGAATTTGACCTTGATGCCGATTTGGTATTGTTGAGTATGGGCTTTGTTCCTTTCAAAGACTCCCCACTGGTACGTGAATTTGGGTTGGAAGTGGATGCCAGAGGGAATATTGCAGCCAAGATTGGTGAATATAAAACCTCTGTGGATAAGGTCTTCGCAACCGGTGATGCCATAACAGGAGCATCGCTTGTGGTGAGAGCCATCAACCATGGTCGCCAATGTGCTGAATCCGTTGATGCCTATTTGAAATAGAGCTATTTAGTCTAAAATTAATTGCCAGTCTTCAATTTGAGGACTGGCTTTTTTAGAATGAAGGGCATACTGTTGTTTTTAGGACGTAAGTCAGGCGGGTAAACAAGAAATGGGATCTTGTCCTTTAAGGTCTCCGAGGTACCCGAGGTTGCAGGAATTTCGCCTTATTCTATTCAGTTTCTCCCTCTGATTTGTCGATGTGGCCAAATACCATTCAGAGAAGAGCAATCATCCTTCTTATTGTCATCGCCCAAGCAAGGTGTGTACGCGTTGTGAAAATTGATCAGTACTATAATTTTCCACGTTGAAAGCTGGAATTGAGAACAGGTCGAGTTGATCAATTCTTGTCGCCCTACCTAGCGAGGTACGAATGAGTTCGTATCCTGCTTGCTTCGCTATGTCAATAATCTTAGGGTCATCCGCTCCGTCCCCGAAGGGAAGTGCAAGTAGGTCCACTTTCTGAGTCAATTGTTGTTCGATAACTCTCTTCGATTCAAAAAGCTCTTTTCTTATCTCATCTACGGACAAGGTGGAAAGTGGGCGATGAGTCAAGGAGTGGGACCCAAAGTGAATGAGTTGTGTTCCGTCCTCCGTCCTGTATGAGGCCATTTCCCTGATCTGATCCCAACTCATATATCCCACTTCCCCTATGAAATTCGGCACGATGAAGATGGTTGCTGGAATCCCATATGCCTTTAGCATCGGAAAAGCTATGGCGTACAGGGAAAGATCCCCGTCATCGAAGGTGATGATCGATTGGTCGGTTGTAGAAAACTCCCTCTTCAGAACGGTATCGAAGTCAATGATGGTCGTTGTTCGTTGTAGATAAGCCAAATCATGTTCAAAGTTGTAGATATCACGATTATAGACATTACCCGTCCTACCGAAGACCAAGTTGTGGTAGAGAACCACCAACAGTTTGGGGTCGTTTTGTTGTGGAACCGAAATGCCTGATGGCATGCCAGGAATGGTCTGCACAGGTAATGAGTTTTGGTTGTTCCAGTAGCGTACTGCAGGGCCGGAGGAGGTGAACAATGGGGCTGCACTCTCTTCAGGCAGCGTGTTGGCATATAGAGAATGGAGAAGTAAAATCAATAGGGCAAATACTATTCGTTTCATGATTTTTAACCATCCTTACGTACCAATAACCACCCCGACTACCCAATATGAGGATAGTAGGGAATTTATCCCTAAAAGGCAAGCTTTCCTATTTTACCATCTTGATCATTGAGCTTAAGAAGGCGGATGTGTTCGGCAACCAGACTGCGCTGAATCAGTTGATGCCTTTTTGAAATAGAGTTATCAAGTCTAAAATTAATTGGTAGTCTTCAATTTGAGGGCTGGCTTTTTTATATAAATTTATCGGGTATGAATAGTGCAAAAAAGTATCTGTAAAATCAAAAGGAAAGACAGGAAATTTGGACATATGTAACAAAAATTTAATTTTCTGTAAAGGTTTACAATTGTCTTACAGAATTATATTTTGCCAAATATTGTACTATCAGTATGAAATGTATAGGAAATACTGTAAACGTTTACATTTTTTCGTTGACAAACTGAAATTCCAATGTGAAGATACAAATAACAAAAGGAATATGGCTCCATTAGGAGAATGGATACGTATTATAAAAACGCCTACCAGGAGGCGAATTCCTGGATGACAAAAAGGAGTTTTCTATGAAAAAGACCGTGGCCATTTTGTTGGTACTGGCTCTCGTCTGTACGGGTATTTTCGCACAGGGTTCTTCTGAATCCAGCAGCACTGTGAAAATTGGTGCTTTGATCCGTAACCTAAACGAACAGTTCGTAAAAGACTATGCTGACAACCTGCGCAAGCTTGCTGCCGACCAGGGTGTTGAGTTGAATCTGCAGGATGCACAGGGTGATGTCGCTCGTCAGTTGGACCAGTTGAACACCTTGATCACACAGGGGTACAAATACTTTGTAATTATCCCTCAGGATACTAGTGCTACCGAGCAAATGGCTCAGCAGATAAAGGCAGCAGGTGGTGGTGCTGCATTCTCGAATATCCAGCCTTCTGTTGATGCATTGAAGGTAGGAAAGAATTTCTATCTTGCTTCTTCTCCTGAGTTGGTTGCTGGTCAGTACCAGGCTCAGATTGTAGACGAATATTTCACCAAGTATCCTGAAAAGGCTCCTGGCAAGGTTTTGAACATTCTGTACCTCGAAGGTCAGCTTGGTCACCCCGCTCAGATCAGTCGTGAAGCTGGTTTCATCGACACCCTGAAGAGCTTGGGCTATACCGTGAATTTCATTGCAAAAGATACAGCTGATTGGTCTCCTGACAAGGCTCAGGAAAAGATGGATACCTGGCTTGCTGCACATCAGGGAAAATTCAACCTCGTCGTAGCACAGAACGATGGTATGGCTCTCGGTGCTGTTGAATCCTTGATCACCAATGGTCTGGTTGACAACGATCCTAGCGATGGAACCATCCTCAGCTATCCTGTCATCGGTATCGATGCAACCGCTGATGCTCTCAATTCCATGGATCAGAATAAGTTGTATGCTACAGTCCTGCAGGACTCTGTTGGACAGAGCAGCACCGCATTCGAGCTTGCCTATGCAATGGCTACCAAGGGGACTGCAACCGGCATGACCGCTTGGGGTATTGCTCCTGCAAAGACAGTGATCAGCGAAGCTCCTGCTAATGATCCAGCTGTAATCGGCCAGTGCTATCTGGTTCCTTTCAAGCCTGTCACCAAAGAAAACTACAAAGAGTTGATGTAATGGTGTAAGTGAGGATGTCTCCTGCTTCCTAAAAGGGCAGGAGACACTTTATGAACGACGATTAAAGGTAAGAAGGAAGACAGATGGATACAACATTTGCCCTGGAAATGGAATCAATCACCAAGGTATTTCCTGGTGTAAAAGCTCTGGACGAAGTTACGCTCAGAGTCAGGCCAGGTACAGTGCATGCATTGATGGGTGAGAATGGGGCAGGCAAATCGACGTTGATGAAGTGTTTGTTCGGAATCTATCAGGAAGACAGCGGCATCATCAAGTTGCACGGTCACGAACATAGATTCAAGGACTCCCACGATGCCTTGAAGCAAGGAGTTTCGATGATTCATCAGGAACTCTCCAACGTTCCTGAGCGGTCTGTGGCTCAGAATCTCTTTTTGGGTCGTGAGCCCTTGAAGAAAACGGGGCTGATTGATCATAAGCGAATGAATGATGATACCAGGACTCTGCTGAAGGATTTGGAAATCGACGTCAAGCCAGAGCAGAGGATAGGGTCCCTATCGATTTCGATGCAACAGACCTGTGAGATTGCAAAGGCAGTTTCCTACAATGCCTCCGTGGTTGTAATGGATGAGCCTACCAGTTCTTTGACGGACAATGAGGTACAGCACCTATTTAGAATCATTAGACAGCTCAGAGAGCAAAATGTGGCGGTCATTTACATCTCGCATAAGATGGAGGAGATATTCTCTATTGCCGATGAAGTGAGTGTCATGCGTGATGGCCAGATGATCGGAACCTATGATGTTAAGGATATAACGAACGAGAAGCTTATATCTTTAATGGTTGGTCGTGATGCAAAATTGCGATTCCCAGAGTTCAAAAGCACTGCTGGGGAAACCGTTTTGAAGGTAGAACACCTCACCAGTTCCAATAACCGAAGTTTCAAGGATGTTTCTTTTGAAGTCCATAAAGGAGAGATCCTCGGTATCGGAGGTTTGGTCGGCGCCCAACGTACGGAATTGATGGAAGCAATATTTGGGGTGCGAGGGACAGCGAGTGGGAAGATTTTCATTGAAGGTGATGAAATCATCAATATAACCCCGAGAAGAGCCATTGAACATGGTTTGGGGATGATTACCGAAGACCGAAGAGGGAGCGGAATTTTCCCCTTGATGAATATTTCGTCGAATACCTCTATAGCATCGCTGCGAGAGTATCTGAATAAATTGCATCTGCTCAAGCACAAGCAATTGAAGGATGAGTCGATTCGGTACAACGAAGCGCTACGGACAAAGACTCCAACGATGGAAACGCTGATACAGAATTTGTCTGGAGGAAATCAACAGAAAGTAATCATCAGCCGCTGGTTGATGACCCTTCCTGACATTCTGATCATGGATGAACCGACAAGGGGTATTGATGTCGGGGCGAAATTTGAGATTTATCAGATTATGGGCCAGCTTGTCGAACAAGGGAAAGCAATCATCATGGTGTCCTCTGAGATGCCCGAGCTGATCGGGATGTCCCATAGGGTAATGGTGCTCTGTGAAGGCAGATGTACAGGAATCTTGGATAAAGAAGAGTGTACTCAAGAGAATATCATGCGTCTAGCAACCAAGTTCATGTAAGAAAGAGGGAGATGTATCTATCATGGAAATAAAGAATGTACTGAAAGGCAGCAAAAAGGTTGCCTCACAATATACCACTTGGGTTACGTTTGTAGGATTACTACTGCTCCTCTCTATCTTGACGAAAGGAACAGCGCTTAGGTGGAACAGTATCAGAAACCTACTCATAGCTGAATCGGTAAGATCCTTTGCAGCCCTGGGAGTTGGAATGATCATCATCACCAAGGGAATAGACCTCTCCATTGGTTATGTGGTTTGTTTGACAGCGAGTGTGGCAGCATCGTTCGCGCAGAATCCTGATTATTCGTCGGCAATTTATGCAGGGCATACGTTTCCACTGATAATTCCCATCCTTGCAGCCGTAGCAGCTGGTGGTTTGTTTGGGCTTTTCAATGGATATCTGGTCGCATACGGCAAGTTGCCTCCCTTTATTGCTACCCTAGGTTCGATGTCAATTGCAAAAGGATTGCAGTTGATTTATACGAAGGCTGCTGTTGTAGGTTCTTTGAATCAAAACTTCAAGAACATAAGCCAGGGCAGTGTAGGTCCAATTCCGAATCTGATCATCTATGTAGTCATTGCTGCTCTAGTAGTCTATGTGTTGCTCAAACATACTAGGCAGGGCACTCACTTTTATGCCATTGGTGGAAACGCACAAGCAGCTCGGGTAAGCGGAATTAACGTAGAGCGAGATCTAATGATGGTTTATTTCTATGCAGGATTGCTCTATGGTACAGCAGGAACATTGCTTGCAAGTCGTCTTGGTTTGGCAAACTCACTTACTGCAAACGGCATGGAACTTGATGCCATTGCTGCAGTTACGGTCGGTGGAGTATCCCAGAACGGTGGCGTTGGCTCAGTTGGTGGTATGATGGTTGGTGTTTTTACCATGGGTCTAATCAACTATGGTATGTCCTTCTTGGGTGTTGACAGTTACTACCAACAGCTGGTAAAAGGCTTTATTATCATCATTGCGGTATACTTCGATATGAAGAAGTACGCCAGACGTGCATAGGAAGGAACCCATGGCAAAACGTGAGACTGCCACAATCAAAGATGTCGCTAATCTTGCTGGCGTCTCCATTGCTACGGTAAGTCGGGTATTGAATAATCTGGGGGTGGTAAATCCCGAGACAGAACGAAAAGTACTGTCTGCAGTCAATATGCTGCATTACCAGAGAAATGCCGTTGCCCGCTCACTTAAATTGAAGGTGACCAAGAGCATTGGGATCTTGGTCCCTGAGATATCCAATACCTTTTTTACCGAAATTGTCGAACAATTGGAAAAACTACTGGGACCTCTGGGCTATGCCTTGTTGTTGTGCAGTTCAGAGAACTCAGTTCAGGAAGAAAAGCGCAAGCTTGCTTTTTTACTTGAACGCAATGTCGATGCGTTGTTGGTCATTCCTGTAAGTGACATCGGAGAGCATTTTGCCTCTCCGGCTCTCTCACATATTCCATTGGTAATGCTTGATAGAAAGATTGATTCACTTGCTTGCGATGTCATACTCACTGACAACCGTAAAGGTGCCTATGATGTTACCAAAGCGCTGATACGGGAAGGAAAGACGCGTATTGGGTTCCTCGGTGGAGATAATCATGTCCATACATCCATCGAACGTTTGCATGGCTTTCTGGATGCGATGCATGAAGAGAAACTTGAGGTAGACTCAGCTTTCATCCTTCTTGGCGGTATGACGCAAAAAGCCGGGTATACGGTAATGGAACAAGCCCTCTCTATGGAGAACTGTCCTGATGCGTTCTTCGTAGTCAATGATATGGTACATATCGGGGCAACCAGCTATTTGATCAGCCATGCCTCAAGAGAGATCAGATCCAAAATGGTATTCTCCACCTTTGATTATCTCTATTACGCACCCTTGCTGAAGTTCTGTCATTATGCGGTTGACCAGCCTCTTAATCAGATGGGTGAGGCTGCTGCACAGATTCTGATTCGTCGACTCGATGGGGATGAGGAAGGTTTCCCTTCGACAGTCATCATCGAGCCTACGATTCGAGTGATGGAAGATAACGGTGGGGTAGTTACCGATGAGAAGTCCAAAGCGGCTTCAAACGTCAACTCCCCACGTTTCGATAGAGTCTTTAGCTAGGCAGTTCTTCGTCGAAGCAAACAGCAACTTTTCCGCACGCTCCGCTTGCCATCAATGCATAAGCCTCGTCAGCCTTATCCAGAGGGAATCTATGGGTGATCAAGTCCTCGGGATGGATATTCCAACGGACTAATCTTTCGACCAAATCTTCCATCTTCCAGATACTGGTTACCCAGCTGCCATACACCGTCTTCTGGTCGTGCAGGAGGTCTTCGCTGGGATTGAAGTGAACCGTTCCGCCTTCTCCTACCAGTGCGATCTTGCCCCATTTTCTGGTTGCCCGTATTGCGGTAGCACGGCCTGCATCGCTCGCAGAACAATCGAAAGCGCGTTCGACTCCATTGCCACCTGTTACGGCTTTGATCTTATCGACAATATCCTCTGAAGGAGTGAATACGTAATCGACCAAACCTAATTTCTTGGCCAGCTCGATACGTGCACTCTGGGTTTCGATACCGATCAGCTTGTTTGCGCCCATGGCTTTTGCGAGCATCAAAGCTGCAAGTCCGACAGGCCCAAGTCCTACAACCAATACAGCGTCATTGCCGCTGACCCCGACTTTCTCAATTGCTTCATACACAGTACCGAATCCACAGGCAACCTGTGCTCCGTCAGCATAGGAAAGTTCAGGCGGAAGCAGTACCAGATCTTTTTCATCGCAGAGCATGTACTCTGCCATGCCTCCGTCTCGTTGCCAGCCATAGGCGGCACGCAGTTCACTGGTGCAACTGATCATGTATCCTTGACGGCATTCGTGGCAAACACCGCATCCACTGATATGGTAGACGATGACACGGTCTCCTTTCTTGAAGCGTTTTAGACCTGGCCCTTCTGTGACGATCTGTCCGCATGGTTCATGACCTGCAATGACATTCTGATAGCCTTCAGGTCCTTTGCCCAGGTGTTCACGATAAATAGCTCTAATGTCACTTCCGCAGATGGTACTACATTTTGTCTTGACTAGGACCTGCCCGTATCCTGGGGTGGGGACTTCAAATTCCCCAAAGGCGACGGTGCTGTCTCCTGGAAGTTTTGCTCCTTTCATCATTTGCTTACTCATGTGTTTCCTCCTTATCGATACTTCACGGGACAGGGAATGGTTCCATCCTCATCCCAAAGATCATGCCAAGAAATTGCTTCTTCCCAAAGGAAGACCTGCCCTTTAATCAACCGGTTGTTACAATCGGCAGTTTTCAGAAGAGCTAATTCTTCACTGCTTATAGGATCGGAAAGTATGCTTTCAAGATTGCTTAAAAGATTTCGTTCCTTTGTCGACTGAGGGATGGGAATCACCCCTTGGGCCTGAGCCAATTTCAAACAAATTGCGGCAGGATGACAGTTGTGTTGTTTTGCAACCTGCAGAACGGCGGGATGTTGCATATCCACTACATCCTCTTCTGTTTTATCCCGTTCAGGTCTGTTCGGAGACCCGAGAGGGCTATATCCGATGGGGATGATATCCTCCTGTTTCAAAAAAGCAAGCAGTTCTTGCTGCTGAAAACAGGGGTGGAATTCCAATTCGTTGAATGCTGGTTTGATCGTACAGGACTGAAGCACCAGCTTGAGTTTAGGGATGGTCATGTTGCTGGTCCCAATATGCCTTACCAGTCCCATCTCAACCAATTCTTCCATTGCTTTCCAGGTTTCCATGAATTCCTGATGGATATAGGGCCTTGCAGTAGCACTTCTGCTGGATACATCGCACATCGGTGGATGATAGTTAGGGAACGGCCAGTGCACGAGGTAAAGATCCAGATATTCCAATTGCAAATCTTGCAGGCTCTGCTTTGCAGAAGCAATGACATTGTCTCTGCCATGGGCATCATTCCACACCTTGCTGGTGATCCAAAGTTCCTCGCGATCTATA
>QJZS01000174.1 GCA_003247345.1 Spirochaetales bacterium | reverse complement strand
GATCGTAGTGACAACGATGATGAAGGTGAAAATGACTGCCAAAATCCATACTGCTGTCATGTCCAACTCCCCTTATAGACCCGCACGCTTGCGAAGTTCTTCGATCTCTGCATCGATATCATCCATCTCTTCAAGATCACGGAATTTATCATCCAGTGAACTGGAGGTATGACGATTCAGGTCGTTGTTTGCCTGCATCCGGTCTATTTTCTCTTCCATGTCGGAAAACCTTGAAGAGGTAGCTCCATCATTCGCCCTCTTGAGCGTTTCTTGTGCTGCCTGCTCTTCACGTGCACGTTTTGCACGCTCGGCCATCATCTGGTATTTCTGTTTAACTGCTGCAAGCTTATCCTCAATCTGGTTTATTTCGTCTTTAGCAGTCCTGATTACTTCGTCATAGGAACCAAGCTCTTCCTTGAGTCGGTCCATTTCGCTTTTTGCCTGCTTTTTTGCAAGCAGTGCCTCGCGGGCCAAGTCCTCACGGGCTTTGGAAATTGCCAACTCAGCACGAGCTTGCCAACGTCTTACGGCACTCTCAGCTTCCTTGTAGGTTCTTTCTGTTTTTGCCCTGTTAGCCATCTTGGCAGCACAGGAGCTCTTGAGCTCAATGAGCGTATCTTCCATCTCCTGCATCATCAACTTGATCATCTTTTCCGGATCTTCCGCCTTATCGAGCAGTGAGTTGATGTTTGCATTGACGATATCTAAGAATCTTGAAAAAACTCCCATAATTTCTCTCCTTAGGTGTTCTACCACCTGTGTATCTGAAAAATATATTGCATGTTTCGTGCCAACTATGAAAACAATAAGAAAAATCTGCTAATTCTCGATTTCAGCAAGGATTGGGGGCAATCCCCTTTTTTCATTATGCAAGCTGTGCTACGCTATTGCTGGCAAATCCTACCAAAGGATGGCAAATTTCACCAAATAGGAGCACAGAATGGAAACTATTCAGGAGGGATATACTCAGCAGCCCTTGGGGGAAAGTGAAGTATTCCTGGATTTCCAAAGTAAGCTCAGTCGCGCCGCTACCGTCAACCGTTCAGTCCTGTTGGTGGGGGAACGGGGCAGTGGAAAGGAAATAGCTGCACGCAGGCTGCATTTCCTTTCACAGCGATGGCAAAAGAATCTGGTTACCGTGAACTGCGCGGCATTGCCTCCTTCCTTGATTGAGACTGAGTTGTTCGGCTATGAACAAGGAGCCTTCACCGGTGCCCAGAAAACAAGGAAAGGACGATTTGAGGAAGCCGAAGGGGGGACCCTCTTTCTGGATGAGATTGGTCTGATTCCTCTTGAAGTACAGGAAAAGATTCTCCGTGTTGTTGAGTATGGTACCTATGAACGAGTCGGCTCCTCGGTAACGCATGAAGTGGATGTCAGGATCATCGGGGCCACCAATGCGGATCTTCCCACCCTTTGTGAGCAGGGTAAGTTCAAAGAAGACCTCTTGGACAGATTGTCTTTTGAAGTGCTGTTCCTTCCACCGCTACGCGAGCGTGGGGATGATATCGTTTTGCTTGCATCGTATTTTGCCTCGAAAATGGCCTTGGAATGCAATCACAAGGAAATGCCCTCATTTTCTGATTCTGTCGTGGACTCGTTATTGACATATCCTTGGCCGGGAAATGTCCGCGAATTGAAGAATGTCATTGAAAGAGCTGTGTACCGAAGTGATACTGCTCTGATCGACACTCTTGAATTCAATCCGTTTGAAAATCCCTTTGTTGTTGTAAAAGCAGAATCCCAGAGGCCTCAAGCTCAAACAGGAGGTCCCTTGGATCTTTCTCACTTCTCAGAGGCGCGGATTGAGCTGGACCTGTCCTATCTGCAGCAAGCACTTGAGAAGGCTGAGGGGAATCAGAAGGAAGCGGCAAAGCTCTTGGGTCTTACCTATGACCAACTCCGTGGGTTGTATCGTAAGTATCAAGATCAACTATAGATACAAAAGAACAGGACATTTTGATGTCCTGTTCTAAGAGGTAACGTAATACAACTCACACAAATAGTCAGATTCAGTCTATCGTAGTGGAAGCAATAAGGCAGAACCGAGGTAGGCAATTACCATTGGAGTAAAGCCAACAGCAAATATTAATATGATTCCTATGACTCTCAGTAATCCTACCGGTAGCCCTGACCAATTGGCTAAGCCTTGGAATACTCCGAGAATCATACCCCTTCGTTCCCGATACAGGTGTTTATGATCTTCGGTGGTGTAGTAATCCATTATTTCTGCTCCTTCTCTTTCTTCTTGTTCATCGATTGCTTGAGAGCTTCCAATTCTGTATCGATTTCACTCTCACTCTCCATTTTGGAGAATTCGTCGGCACTTGAAGGCTTTCCCTGGTAACCGGCCATCTCTGCATCAGCTTCCATGCGTTCGATCTTGCTTTCAAGCTCACTGAACTTTCTTGCCAACTCGGCGCTGTCGCTGCTTTTCAGCGTAAGGGCTACTTGCTTCTTCTCTTTTGCACTTCTTGCACGCTGTACGAGGAGCTGCTGTTTGTCCTTGACTTCCTTCAGTTTGTCAGCAATCTGAACCAACTGGCTTTCCTGGCTGGCAAGAATGGTTTTCAGGTTTTCTTCCAATTCCTCGATACGTTTGATTCTTGAACTTGCCTGGTTCTTCTCAACCAAAGCTTCACGTGCAAGGTCTTCCCTGCCATTGGTGATCGCAAGTTTTGCTCTGTCTTCCCAACGGAGAACCGATCTTTTCAAGTCAGCCTTTTCTCGTTCCAGACTTGTTTGCTCTGCTTTTCTTGCAGCCATGGAAGAACGGGCTTTGCTCTGGGTTTCCTCAAGTTCGGTAATCATCAAGTTGATCATCTTCTGAGGATCCTCAAGTTTATCCAGGGCACTGTTTACCTGGGAATTGAAAATATCTGCGATTCTTTTGAACATCTGCATCATTGTCTCCTTTCGCCACTGGGTGGCTGGTTTTTACTAGGTTTTTACGTAAATACTTATGCATGAGTCGTGCCAACTTTGAAAAAGTGGCAATTTTTCAGTAAAATTCTCTGGAATTGGGGGAAATCCTGTCGAAATTGGTAAAAAATACCAACTTTACTGGCTATTGATACCATTCCCTTTCACTTGTAAGGGAGCATGGGAGTGTGTAGACTGCACCCATGAGTACTTTATATATGGTGGCTACACCGATCGGAAACTTGGATGATATTACATTTCGCGCAGTCGAGACTTTGCGCAATGTCGACGTAATTGCCTGTGAGGATACCCGACATACCCAGCAATTGCTTACCCATTTCCAAATCAGTAAGCGTTTGATCGCCTGCCATGCACATAATGAAGCGAATTCAGCAAAGGGCATCGTCGCCTTGCTGGCAGAGGGAAAGGATATAGCCTTCGTCAGTGATGCCGGGACTCCTGGTATCAGCGATCCGGGAGCAAGAGTGGTCACTGAAGTCCGGCAAGCAGGCTTTACCGTAGTTCCCATCCCAGGTGTTAGTGCCGTGGCTACCTTGGTAAGCGTCGCAGGTTATGTAGGAAAGACCTTTACCTTTGAAGGATTCTTGAGTCCCAAGAAGGGAAGAAGAACCAAGCGGTTGACCGAACTCTTGGACCGCAATGAAGCCTTTGTCATCTATGAATCACCTTTCCGTATCGTAAAAACACTTTCTGAGATTGCAGTTCTTGCACCTAATCGGGTGATTGTGGCAGGACGGGAGATGACCAAGAAATTTGAGGAGTTCCTCCAAGGGCCAGCTTCCGAAGTTGCTGCAACGCTAACAGCAAGAGCCTCGGTCAAAGGCGAATTTGCAGTTTTGATAGCCCCCAGTGAAGCAGGACAAGAAGATGATAACGATAGCGAAACTGAATAGTCTCAAAGATCGTACGTGTGTACGTAAATGTGCTTCGTTATTTCATCAGCTCTCGGTTCAGGAGCAAGTGGATGAACTCTATCTTTCGGGTTTGGTTTCTTTGTTCGAAGGAAAACAGTTTCATTCTGTGCTGGATGAAGACCAGCTGTATTACCTGAATTCGCTTGCTGCTCAATTACCGAATAAAAAAGGGAAAGATTTCTCGATCCTTTTGGAGGATATGCATTATTTCCTGCTTTCCGTACTCGGAAGCGACCCTTCTGATTGGGATTTAGTAGATGAAGAGGGCAATTTGGATACACAGAAGCGGATCATCCTGCCCCATATTCTGGTTCTTGACCGACTTCGTTCCCCGTACAATATAGGTTCCATCTTTCGAAGTGCTGATTCGTTCGGTATCCAGAAAATCTATTTGATAGAAGGCTGTGCAAGTATCGATCACCCAAGGGCTAGAAAAACCAGTCGTGGATGTATCGATACGGTAGCATCAGAAGTCATCTCTGAAGAGGAGATGGTAAAAAAGCTGGCCGAGCTTGCTCTTCCTGTTTTTGCGTTGGAAACAGGGGGGACTGAATTATCTGATTTCCCTTTCCCTCAGGAAGGGGTGGGCATCATTGGAGGAGAAGAGTTGGGCGTAAGCCCAAGCCTACTGCATTACAGTGAAACCTCCCTCGGCCGTCTCAGTCTTGCGATGGCCGGAACGAAGGGTTCACTGAATGTAGCAGTTGCCACAGGCATCATGCTCTATAGTTGGTTCTCCCGTTAGCCTCTGTTCGAGGATACTGCGAGATACATACGTTTGAGCCGGTCTTCAATATCAAAGTTGAAATTCCCTTCACTCCAGTTCCCCTTGGGATTGCGCACCCCGACAGCTCTGCCGGTCAAAATTTGCATCCCCTCATCGATAGTCGATATAGGATAGATGAAGAATTGCTTTTCCTTGATTGCCTCGAGGACTTCGTAGGGAAGAATCAGGTTGCGAACATTCTGTTTGGGAATGATGACCCCTTGTTTGCCTGTCAATCCAGTAGACAAGCAAGTATGGAAGAATCCTTCGATTTTCTCATTGATTCCTCCAACCGGTTGTATCAATCCCATCTGGTTCACCGACCCCGTTACTGCGATATCTTGGCGAAGCGGTAGTTCTCCGATAGCGGAAAGCAAGGTTAAAAGTTCGCTGGAAGAAGCACTGTCCCCATCAATCTCTGCATAGGATTGTTCGAAGGCAATACCTGCATAGATGGAGAGAGGGAATGTGCGGGCATAATGCTTGCGAAGGTACCCTTCCAAAATCAGTAAACCTTTATCGTGGATTTCGCCACTCAAGCCGGCCTCATGTTCGATATTCACGATTCCTTCATTGCCTGGGGCAACCGTACAGGAGATCACCGTCGGCGTCCCGAAGGAGGTGCTTCCCCTATCCATTACCGCGAGTCCATTGAGTACCCCGACTTTTGTACCGGTAAGACTGATGATCATATCACCACTGAGGATTTCCTCGTTGATCTTACTTTCGCTGATTCCGTTAATATAACCTCTTTCATCATTTACCCTGAGGATGAGATCTCCATCTATAGAGGTTTTCTGTTCACGCTTGGCCCACCAATGGGCTTCCTGGATAACATCATAGAGAGATGAAAAGTGGGTTGCCAAGTGGTTGCGTGATTCCACATACCAACTGCTGTACCTAAGCAGTTGTGCCAAAGCACTATCCTCTAGCGGTAAGAGATTGTGAGTTTTTACGTATGCATCGAGTGTCGCGATGGTTTGACTTATCGAAGTATTGTCCAAAGGCATCGCATAGTCAAACTGAGCGGAGATCTTGAACAGGGTTAAGAATCGTTCATCTTCCTCGGTGAGCATGTCGTAGGTTTCTTCGCTGCCGATGAGAATTACTTTGATCGGAAGAGGTACAACCTGTGGTCGTATTACCTTGCTTCCCAGCTCTCCTTTAGTTGCAAGCCCGCCTTCCCATGCGAGGGCGTTTGCATCTAAGTAGCGCTTGAACGCTTCCCAAAGCCCGGTTTCACCAAGCAATTTCTCGGCATCGATGACAATAAAGCCTCCTGCCGCTTCCGCAAGAGATCCTGCATGCAAACTAAGGTGGGGTATTTTCTCATCGCTGTCAGTAGACCCGAAAAGATTGTTGAACGTTGGATATGACTCAATAACCAAGGGCCTTTGTTTTGTATGGGCATGATTGACGAGCAAGTTGACCTGGTATTTTCTTGCAATCGGGTCAGTCTTGAGCGTTTTCTCATCCAGATGCTGGATATGATTGTTTTCTCTTACCAGATCAGATCTCAAATGGGAAATGTAATCGCCAATTGGCTTTTCTTTGGGGAAAGAACGTTCCAACTCATCCACCAAAGCAAGGGATGATTCCAAGAAATGCTCTTTATCTTCGGCTAATTTGAGAACTTCTTGGTTGAACTGAAGGCAGGCGGCATGAAATCTTTCACCTTGCCCAGGGAGTAAGGTAAGAACGCTTGGACTGTCAGGTTGCCTGAAGTTATATACATATACGATATCACGGAGGTCCTTGATATCATCTCGTAGTTGCTGGACACAGAATTGGACGGCACTATGTCGTCCACTGGCACTATCGCCACTTACAAAGATATTGTATCCGCTCTTTTGTAAGGATAGGCCTATCTCTAGGCTTCGCAGTGCTCGGGGTTGGCCGACAATTTGTGGTTGTATCTCTGCCTTTCTGCACTCACGGATGAGTACTGGATCAAAATCGAAAGAGGCTTCTTCATAGGTAAGCGGTTTTATCCGCAATTTGGACTCACTCATGAGCGAACTATAGGTGGTGGAACAAATGGTGTCAACTCTATATACTGAGCCCATGAGACGGAGTGAACTGATAGCCTATCTTGATACATATCTGGAACTTGGTGCCTTTGAGGGTCTCGATCGGTCTCTCAATGGATTGGTTGTAGGCGGCCCCGACAGGGAAGTGGATACAATTGCCTTTGCTGTCGATGCTTGTCAATCGACATTTGAGAAAGCAATTGCTGTAAAAGCCGATATTTTGATTGTTCACCATGGCCTTTATTGGGGATCTCCCTTGGCAATTACCAAGAACCACTACACAAGGATCCGCACCCTATTGGACGGGAATTTGGATCTTTATGCCGCCCATCTCCCTTTGGATGCTCATCCTGAGGTGGGAAACAATGTCATGATGGCAAAAAAGCTGGAGCTTGAAGACATCGAGCCATTCGCGCCCTATAAAGGCAATATGCTTGGATTTAAGGGGTTACTGCCTCAATCACAATCACCTCTTTCGATTGCGAACCAACTTGGTTTTGCCAATCCTACAATTCTGGATTTCGGGAAAAAAGAGATCAAAAGCATTGGAATTGTAAGTGGGGGAGCTAGCGATGACGTATATGCAGCCCTTGCAGAGGATCTTGATTGTTTCATAACAGGGGAGGTGGAACACCAGATCTATCATGATGCAGAGGAAGCGGGAATTACCGTAATCGGCGGCGGGCATTACCTTACCGAGGTCTTTGGCGTACAGGCTCTTTCTGAGCATCTGAAGCAGAAGTTTGGTGTTTCTGTGCAATTTATTGCCAACCCTACAGGGTTATAGTATAGTCAGCTGTATGGCACAGAAACAATCGAGCAGATATATACCGCTTATTCTTACCGCATTCATCATTATTTCAGATCAGCTTTCCAAAGCGTGGATAGTTAAGAATATTGCCGAGAATACCATAGGATTCCGCTATTTAGGGGATTTTTTAGCAATCATCCATGTACGTAATACAGCAATTGCATTCAGTATGGGCGATACTTTGCCCATGGCGGTAAAGCTTCTTTTCTTTATCATCATCCCTGTGTTATTGGTAGTTGTCGTAAGTGTAGTATACTTTTCTAAGAGGATTCATCTTTCAACATTTCATCGTTGGGTGCTCGCCCTGTTTTTGGGTGGTGGTACCGGGAATTTGATTGATAGAATCTTCAGGGGCTTTCGGGTAGTGGATTTCATCAGTGTGAAGGTGTACGGATTCCTTGGTTTTGAACGCTGGCCTACCTGGAATATTGCGGATGCATCGCTGGTGATTAGTGGCATCCTACTTGCAATCAGCCTCCTTTTCGAACGCTCTGAAACGAAGGAAGAAAACCATGTCTAAGAAAACGAATACCGTTTGGTTCATGCTGGGTGCGACGATATTGAACATCGTCTTGATGATGATTCTGTTTATCATTTGTTTCATCCTCATTACCCGCTTTGTTGATCCCAACAGTTCTCTGATCCCCCTCTGGTTGGGACTAACCTTTTTAGTAAGCATCGGCGGAAGTTTCTGGGTGTATTCCAGAATCATCAAATGGATGAATAAGAAATTCAATCTTGAGGATAATCTGAGTCCTTTGTTCAGCAGACGAAACAAACAAAAACGTCGTGAGGACTAAGACATGGGCCACCTGCTGTCAACGTTCTCCAAAATATCATGGTACCCATTCAGTGATGAGCCGGTAATACGAAGCATCTGGTATATGCCGCGTCTGTGTGACCCTTTTTTCCTGTTTCCTGAGGAAAGTCCTGATGGGAAGTGGCATCTGTTCGGGCATACCTGGGTCGGTATTGAGCATTTTATCAGTGAGAATGGAATCAGCTGGGAACCGAGAAAGATGGTAGCCCTCAGGGGACACTCTCCTTCTGTATATCGGGAAGACGGGGTGTACTACCTCATTTACGAGAAACACAATGCGTCCCCTCCAGCATTCAACAAAGGAAGACTCCGTCGTCGCGAGCAGGAAAAAATCTCCTACAGCCGTTTTGAAATGCGGTCTTCAACAGATTTGGTGCTATTCAGTGAACCCAAAATTATTCTTGATAGTCGGGAAATCCCCTTTGCCGCAGATGGATTGAAAAAACCTAGGATTTCACGTCCTCAGATTATCAAGGATAGAGGTGGGTATCGCCTCTATTTTGGTGCTTCTCACCTGAAGCTTCCCGATACACAACAAAAGACGAGTAGATATTTTGCCTTGGCTATTTCTTCCAGCCTGGAAGGGCCGTATGCCCTGGCAAATGAGGGCGAACCTTTGATCTCGCCTTATGCCGATGATCCTTTTAGGAGTATGGCAGTCGGAAGCATCAAGGTGCTTCCCGCAGATGATGGATTCATTGCGTTCGAATGTGCAATGTCTTGGGATAAGGAGCATGCAAAGACTACTTCAGTACTCCTTCAGCTGGAGAGTTCGGATGGGCTTGCCTTCAAACCTTCGATGCGCTCGGTTCTTCTCAGCCCCCCCCAACAGGGTTGGGCGAGCAGATATATCGTCAGCTGTGATGTACACTACAAGAAGGAAGAAGGTTGTTGGTACTGTTACTATTCTGCCAATTCCAAGCATGGGTACTATCCGGTACAGGAATCAATAGGATTGCTGCTCGGAAAGGAACCCACCCTCAGAAAAGTATTTATGTGAGGTTCTCTCTCAGATCCCAGTTTGTATGCCCAACCCAAACCAACGTTTCGCTTCCGTCTTCCTCGGTTCGGACGATATGATGTTCCAACCTTGGTTTGTCTGCACTAAAGGCATTCTCGTCAGTACTTTCCGTATAGACCATCAGATTTTCACCTAAATAGGTCTGCCTAAGGAATGAAACGTCTACTTCCTTAACCTTCAAGCGGTTACGGAATTCATGCGGTAGGCTGTCCAGTGCCCAGGAAAGATACGAAATGTTGTTCACATGTTGGTTTCTATCGGTATCGAGATATGCAATATTCGGTACAAAGGTAGAGAGTGGATACAATTTTTCACCCTTAGGAGGTTCATTCCTTGCAAGGTTCATATCCATGTTGTGTTCAGTATCATCTTCTGGAGGAAGCTTAATGACTTGAGCCATATCAGCCGGTCTCACAGGTCTTCCTCGTTCGAGTTCCAAAATTGCCCAGTGAGTTTTAGTGACAAAAAGCAAATTGTTGTCTTGGTCGAACGCTCGTACGACACGGGGCAGATGAAGTCTGATCGGTTCTTGGGCCCAGGTCTCGACTCTGAGTACTTCCGGCCAACGGGTATATCGAAAGATCTCCATCTGGCTGCGGGTGATAACCCAAGTTTGACCTCTTTTGTGCATTTCGGGAATCGAACAACCGCGTACCGCTGCGTGGCAACCGGCAGCCTCCTGGACTACTTCGAAGTAAAAGGAAAGTCGGGCATCAGTGAAACAGTCGGTTTCATAGCTATAAGTATGAAATTCACCGTGTGCCACATTTTGTTCATCTATCTTGATAAGGTCTTCAAACATCTGCCTGCTCCTGGGTAATTTGGTTTTTGAAGAATCTGAGGGTACTTCTTCCGTATTTGCGCTCGTCATAGCAGACAAGGTTTCCGACTTGCTCTGGCCATTGTTTCTTTTCTTCGGATGGATAGTGAATGATGAAAAGCCCACCCGGCGTCAACAATTTTTGCTTATCCACTGCCTCGGCAAGTTCTACTTTGCCGCTCATGGGGAAGGGTGGGTCTGCGTAGACAATGTCATATTGCTGTTTCGCCGTGGGGATGAACCGTCTCACATCAGCCATGAAAAGTTTTATATCACTTTCCACCATGCTGATATTGGAGATAATGGTAGCTTTTTTCAGCCGGTCCTTCTCGACGATGTGTACGGGACTGGCTCCTCTGCTGGCTGCTTCGATACCTACACAACCACTACCGGTAAACAAATCCAACCAGGATTTCCCTTCCAGATTTCCCAAAATGGAAAAAAGAGATTCTCTCATCATGTCCATTGCAGGTCTGATAATTCCAGGAGGACAAACGACAGTCCTTCCTTTATAGATTCCTCCGGTTATGCGCATCTTCCACACCTCATATCAATGAATATAGGAAATTGGGCCATATTGTGCAAGTTAGGCCTCATTTGTTTCAGCTTCGAAAGGGGGTGCTTCGCTCAAGGTATTTCTAATACATGTGTTGTGAGGCAAAAGCAAACCAGGGTCTGTTGCAAGGATGGTATCGGCTTCCTTCCTTGCAATTTCGATCAAAGCAAGATCGTCGGTAAGTGAGGCATAGACTAACTTTAGGTAGCCAGACTGTCGCTTTCCCGTAAGTTCTCCAGGTCCTCGGATCAAGAGATCTTGTTCTGCAATATAGAAGCCGTCATTTGATTCTTTCATAACCGTCAGCCTCTGTTTCGCCTCATCGGTCAGTTCATTGGAGAATACAAGGAAGCAATAGGATTGTAATTCAGACCGACCGACTCTTCCTCTGAGCTGATGTAGGGCGGAAAGCCCGAATCGTTCTGCATGTTCGATAATCATGCAGGTAGCATTGGGTATGTCGATACCGACTTCCACTACGCTGGTTGAGACCAGGTAATCCAATGATCCTTGTTGGTATTGTCTTAAAATCGATACTTTCGCATCTTCATCGAGCTTACTGTGAATCAAGGCAGATTTGGCATCGGGATATTGATTCTTGAGAAACTCATACATGTTGGTGACATCGCGTAAATCACTTTGACCGCTGTCATCAATTCTTGGATATACGAAATAAGCTTGATGGGAGCGGGTGAACTCAACTCCCACTGCCTGATACATTCTGTTTCTGCTTTGTTCGTTGACCAGATGCGTAATAACCGGCTTTCTTCCCTCCGGCATGGTCTTCAACGTGGAGACATTGAGGTTTCCGAAAACAGTAAGAGATAGGGTTCTTGGAATCGGGGTGGCCGTCATGAGCAGCAGATCAGGCACGCTTCCTTTCTGGGTGAGAGCAAGCCTTTGCTCCACCCCGAAACGATGCTGTTCATCGATGATTACATACCGTAGATTCTTGAAGGCTACTTCTGCTGAAAAGAGAGCATGAGTACCGATGATAATATCGACATTACCCTCTGCAATCGCTTGCAACAGCAGTTTCCGTTCCTTGTTCTTGACCGACCCAGTCAAAAAGGCGAGCCTGATTCCCAAAGAGGAGAGCAACGTTGCAGCAGATTCGGCATGCTGGCGGGCAAGGAGTTCGGTCGGAGCCATGAAGGCTACTTGTGCCCCGGTTGAAAGAATGTGCAGTGCACTGATCCAGGCCACCAAAGTTTTACCGCTGCCTACATCACCTTGCAGGAGGCGATTCATCGGCATTTCCCCGTCCAAGTCCTCCCGAATTTCTTTCAGACTCGATAACTGATCTCGTGTGAGACTGAAAGGGAGGTTTTCTATGAACTTCAGTTCCAAAGTGGTAGGAATACTTGGTCCTTGTTTTGTCAGTCTTTGTTGGAGCCCCTTGTGTCTTCTGGCTACCAATTGCAAGTAGAATAGTTCGGTGTAGGCAAGTGTCTTGCGCCCATGGTTCAGTTCTTCAAGCGTTTTGGGAAAGTGATATTTTCTTATTGCCTCGTCTGTACTCAGGAGGTGATACTCAGCCTGCATCTCCTCAGGCAATTCATTGGTAAAGTATTTTACTTTACCCAAAACTTCTTGCATGTTCTTGCGTATGAGACGCTGGCTTAAGGAGCCGCGTAAAGGATAAATTGGTAGAATCTTGCCGAATTGCTTAGGGAAATCACCATCTTCTGTTGCAGGGTACAGTTCAAACTGAGAACATTGAAGTTCCCCGTGGTGCCGGCTTACACTTCCGTACAAATAATAGATTCTTCCGATTTTGATGGTCTTTTCCAGAAAATTTCGCCCGAAGCAGAGTAGGCTCAGCCTTCCGTCTCCTTCTCCTGAAACATCACGGACGATAATTTTCAAGGTTCTCTTTTTTCCTGTTCGTAAACCGAAGTAGGAGTGTGAGACTACTTCGACAAGGGTGTTTGCCATCTCATTGTCGACGATCGAGCCCAGAGCTCTTACTTCACTCCGGTCTTCCCAAGACCGGGGAGAAAGTAACAAAAGATCACTATAGGTTTCTATCCCTATTTCTTGATAAGAAACCGTTGCAGCAGGGCCTACCCCGCTCAGGGTAGTGATTGACTGCTTCAGATTCCTTAGGTAATCCATGGCTTAGAAAGACAAATTGGTAAAGAAGTTCAGCAAGAAGCGTAGGATGACCGAACTGAGTACATACAACGCTATGAAGAAAACCAAGGAAGTAATGACCAGTTGGCGGTCATTGATTGCTTTCTTCGGGTAAAATGTCTTTTGCACCCAATTCAAGATGCCCCCGACCAAAGAATCGAGCATCGTGATATAATTGATGGTATTGGCGCTTCGCTTATAGCAAAAGAACAGCCTGATGCCCAATAGGATGATCACGAACCAGAAAATGGGACTTACCAGATATGACCAAAGGGTTTGCAGTACCAAGGCAAATACCATTCCCACCGTCAAAGTACCATGGGTTCCGTAAAGACGGAGCATCGACTGCACCACAGAAAGAACTGCCAGTGCAACAAGCGGGGTAAGATCAATTCGACTGCGTCTGAGGCTCGATATGCCTTTAAACCAAGATAGATAGGGGTCGACAATCTTTCCAAGATAGAAGGCAAGCGGATTTTCCTGTGTCTGTCCGGGAACCCTGATCCACGTAAGGACGATTCTGAGCCAGATGAGCAGTGAATAGAGTGAAAGCACGCTGGCAAGAATGCTCGCAATGGTCATAAAGATATTGGATGGTGCCATTGAGGCTAAGCTGCTGTCATAGTAGGTTCGGTTCATCGTGTCCCTCCACCTTGTAAGATATCGAACTTTTTGCTATTAGTCGAACCAAATATTCAATATGGCCGGATTTTCCTTCAGGGACTCGACTAATTCATCACAATATCGCACGTTGAATTCCCTGCCGCAAGCTACGCTGAGCCCGTAATCCTCTCCATTTTCCTTAAAGTGCAAGAAGACCGAACACGAGCCACCGAAACTCAGACAGGTATCGCGAACTTCCGTAACTCGCTCATTGCTGCAAAAGGATTTCTCCAGTTCTATATGGCATCTGGTAACGGCAACCGGGGCGAGTTGATTCGGATCAGTAAATACCTGTTCTATCAGATAAGAGATTTTGTCCTTGCCTCTGGAATTGTCGAATTTGCCTACAAAACCATAGATGCCATCCACTCTGAGTGTATCGCGATACTGATCGTACGTCTTCGGAAACAAGGTTGCATCAAAGGTGGCATTTCTGTCAGTAAGTTGCAAAAATCCCATGGTGCTTCCTTTTTGGGTGGTATAGGGCCTGATTGAACTGATCATGGCAATCATATTCACCGGTTTCCCGAAGGGCACTTGCTCAAGTTTTGCACTGTTCACTGTTACCCTTTGGGCGATTGCTTGGGAAAAAGCGTCCAAGGGGTGGCCTGAAATGTAGAAGCCCAGGAGGGTTTTCTCTGTTTCCAGCTTCTCTGGAAGATTCCAGTCATCCACCTCGTGCATGGTAAATGTATCCATCGTTGCCTCGATCTCCTCGTCGAAGAGGGAGATTTGACCGAATGCAGTTGCCTCTTTCCGCTTTTGCACGTAGGTGATGGCATCAGGAAGGTTTTCCAATAGAGTGGGGCGATTGGTCCCGAGGGTATCAAAAGCACCTGCTTTGATCAGCGACTCGAGCAACTTGCTGTTTACAGCCTTAGCTTCCAAACGGGTCAGAAAGTCCAGTAGATCTTTATAGGGCCCGTTGGCTTCTCGTTCTGCAACCAACAGTTCAACAGCCCCTTCTCCCACATTCTTGATACCTGCAAGTCCATAGACTATCTTTCCATCCACTACCGAGAAATGTTTGTCCGAGTAGTTGACCGAAGGAGGCAGTATCTCAAGACCTTGGTCTTTCGCCACCTGCAGGTATTCACTGAACTTGTCAGGGCTGTTCATTTCGTTGGTCAGGTTTGCTGCCCAGAATTCAGCTGGGTAGTTTGCTTTCAAGAATGCCGTTTGATAAGCAACGACCGAATATGCTACCGCATGGCTCTT
>QJZS01000167.1 GCA_003247345.1 Spirochaetales bacterium | reverse complement strand
ACGCAGGCTACTGCAGGAAGCCCGTCATCTCCGAGCTCCCCTCGGACGTCATGGCCACCCTCAAGTCCGTGCTCAAGGAGTACGGATACCTCGCCTAACACAAAGGAGATCCTCAACCATGAAACAGGGAAAGGCCAATGTCATTGTCGCCAACCTTTCCCTGTTTATTCTATGAGTCAATAACTCGTACATGAATTATGCATTTTTATCAAAAAAGGAGTTTTTATGATGAAAAAGATGATGTTAATTGTAGTGATGTTAGTACTGTCATGTAGTCTATTGATGGCTGCAGGCGCTCAAGAAAATGCAAAACCAGTAGCATCCGTAGATGGAAAAACAAAAATTTCTATACTCAGACCTGGTGATCAGGAAAAAGTAGAAGCATTCATGGCACCAGCTATTGCTGAATTTGAAAAACTGAATCCCGACATCGAAGTCGAGGCTATTTATGAGTCTTGGGGCGGTTGGATTCAGAAATACCCCACATTATTCCAAGCTGGCACACAGCCAGATGTAATATTCTGGTGGGATAACAAGCAAAATGATGCTTCAGCAAGACCTCATCTTGTCGACCTCAAGCCATATCTTGATCAGGAACTCGTAAACAAGCTTCCCGCTGCTGTCTGGGATTTGGCCTCAATTGATGAGGGGAAAATATATTATGTACCTTCCAGCATCGATATCTTCACCCTTATGTATAATAAGGACGTGTTCACTGCAGCAGGGTTAGATCCAAATTCTCCACCCAAAACTTGGAGCGAATTACTGAAAGCTTGTGAAGCCATTACCGCTAACACAGATGTTCCAGCACTAGGAGTACCTGCAAAGACGGGTATGGAAACCCTGCAGGAATTCATGGCGCATTTTATCACTCAGGCAACTGGGAAATCCATGCTCGGCCCGAATAATGAAGTTCAATTTAACAATGCACAAGGCTTAGCCGCCTTGCAGTTCATTGAGAAACTCTGGCCACATATTCAGCCATCTGCCACAGACTATGGACGTGGTGAATTGAGACCTATGGTGCGCGATGGAAGAATTGGCATGATCATAGAAAGTGCATGGGCAATTCCTCTTTTCCAGAGTGCTTATGGTGAAGATTTGGACAAGAGCCCAGTAGGAATCGCCACCGTACCGATTCAAGACGGAGGCATCAAAGCAACTTGGGCCGGGACAAATGGTTGGATTGCAACACGAAAAGAAACAGCTGAGGCATCAGCCAAACTGATCAATTTCATCATGGCAGATGAGCAACTATTCGCACATCACAAAGCGTACGGCAGCTTCCCTATAACAGCGTACGAATTGAGCCAGCCATTCTACCAATATGATTTCTGGCAGAATGCAAGCAAAACCATCCAGAGTTACAAACTGATCGGTATGATCGGTAAGAATTCAAGTACTCCTGCAGCTTATTACTCAAATCTCGACGAGGTTTGGCAGCAGTTCTTGATTGGAAGGATCAATGCTAGTCAGACACTCGAAATGGCTGTTGAAGCAATCGAGCGTGTAAACGCAAGACAGAAATAATCTAACACCCTACTCACACATGTTTTATAATACAGAACATGTGTGAGTAGAACTATTATATTTATCTATTCTATGGAGTTGGCTGTGGTTAATAAATATTCTAAACGAATCATACTTTCGTTATTACCACTTTTTTTATTGCTATTGATTGTCTATTTTGTCCCTCTTCTAAATATTGTAAAAAATTCATTCACTTCATTTTCCGGCTCTGATCAGGGCAAATTTTCAGGTCTTGAGAATTTCAGTTTCATACAGAGAGATATCCCACGCACAATTGTAGTAACACTCATTTGGACTATCGGGTCAGTTATACCTTCAATTATCATTGGCCTTATACTTGCCTATATTATGCAGAAAGGTTTCCCGTTTAAGCGGCTGGTAATTTCTCTGAACCTGTTGCCTTATTCTATTCCGTTGATAATCGTAGCATCTTGTTGGTTGTTTTTGGTCAACCAAGATTTCGGGCTGCTGAATGTGTTATTGCAGCACCTCGGCCTGATTGAAAAACCGATACAATTTCTAAATTTTGATCATGCGCTTCTCACGGTTATTTTAGCCCGAATCTGGCGTGCCATGCCCTTTGCTTTCATCAATTTTTATTCGGCAATGAAAACAATCCCTACAGAATGGTATGAAGCTGCAGATGTGGATGGGGCGAACAGCTTCCAGAAATACTTCTTCATAACCCTACCCAATCTAAAAACCATCATAATGACGGCACTCATAGTGCTTACCGTATGGACATTCCTTGTCTTTGATATCATCTACGGAATGACCGGTGGAGGCCCGATTGATGCCACCCGTATCATCTCTGTCCAAATATACCGTGAGATGTTCCATATGAAAGATCTAGGAACCGCTTCTGCATGGTCACTGATAGCAGTAAGTATTCTCTTACTACTTACTTTGATCTATTGGAAGCTCTTTAAGCAGGAGGATTGAGGTATGGCTACTAAACAAAAGATTACAACCCGACTGGTTAAAATAGTCATCCATATACTTTTCTTGATAGTAGCATTGCTTCCGATCTATGCTACCCTGATAATCTCATTGACTCCGGATGGTGAAGTACTTTCTCCTCAGATCTTCCCTAGATTTCTTGACTTGAGCACCTATACCAGAGGATTGAACCTGATACTCAAAAACGTAATTTATAGTTTCTTCTATGCAGCGGTCTCGACTTGTTTTGTCGCAGTGGTTTCAATACCTGCAGCCTATGTTTTGGCAAAATACAAATTCAAACTGAAAAAGATAGCCCTTTTTCTCATTCTGGTTACCCAAATGATGGCCGGCATCATCATACTGCCATCACTGTATTCCACTCTGAACAAAATGGGGCTCATCAATAAAATCGGGACATTGATTTTCGTATTATCCAGCGTAAACCTTGCACTGAGTGTATGGCTGCTGTATGGGTTCTTCAAAACACTGCCACCCGCTATTGAGGATGCAGCAACGATTGACGGTGCATCTTACCTGTATTTTCTTTTAAAGATCATCATCCCAATAAGTGGACCAGGCATTGCAGTCTCCTCAATCTTCGTTTTTGTAAATACATACAATGAGTTCGTCATACCCTTGTTCATTTTAACCGACAGGGTGAAATATCCAATCACCCTGTCGTTATTCAGTCTGCTGACTGACACTACGATTCGCTGGAATGTATTAGCGGCATCATCAATGCTGGCTATCATCCCCCCGATCACTATTTTCTTCATTTTCCAGAAATATGTTATTAGCGGTCTCACTGCAGGCTCTGTAAAAAGTTGAGTTTAAAGTATACATGTTTGAGATTAGCCTAAGCAGGGACTTCTGCATGAGGTTTACGGTATGTATCAGGAGTAAAAAATGAGTGCAATAAGTTTAGAGGAATACCTTTCAACGGTAAAAATCGGTCCACGACAGTATCACAATAAAGCGGGGATATTATCTCAAACTGGCGGATTCTGTAAGACTTTGAATGCAAAAAGAGTGGTTATCAGCGGTGGCGTAAAAGCCAGAAAGTCGGTGGCCTCTGCGTTGCATAGTTCATTGGAAAAAGCCGGCATTCCGTACGTCGAGTACGAATTCGTGGGAGAAAGCTCTATCGAGAATATAGAAGCTTTGAATGCATTGATAGACTCATTTAATGCTGATTTAGTCATTGGCGTTGGTGGCGGCAAATCTATCGATACCGCCAAGAATTCCGCAGACAGGCACAATATGCCAATCATCACCATCCCCACGGTAGCAGGAACTTGTTCATGTTCGAGCCCCTTGAGTATCGAATACACGAATGAAGGTATTTATTCCCGAGATTATTATCCTGCAAATAATCCAAATATTGTCTTGGTAGACCCTGAATTACTCATCCACTCCCCCATTGTATACCTAAAATCAGGAATCCTTGATTCGCTGTCAAAATGGTATGAAGGGCATGAATCAATAAAAGGATCTTCCAATGCTGATATGTTTGACAAAATGGCCCTTGGAATTTCTGATTACTTATTCGAACAGATTATGGAGAAAGCAGAAGATGCAATCCTGGCTAACAAAGCGGGAAAGATCAACGAAGCATTTACCGATATTCTTAATCAGATATTCTTTGTTACAGGGGTAATACAAGCCCTTGGAGTCAAAGCAGTACGCAATGGAATTGCCCATTCAGTACACAATGGACTTACCGTGCTGCCCGAGTCGCACCACCTTACGCATGGGGAGAAAGTCGGATATGGAATCCTTGTACAGCTCCTCCTCAGAGAAGGAGAATCAGATACCTACAAAGAATATCTTTCGCTTTGTAAAAAGATCGATTATTCCCCATTGATGGAAGCAATGGGCTTACATATACAGCAACTTGAAATTCATAAGATAGCAGAAAAAGTAGTTTCTGATCCCCTCATGAAGCGTAAGCCCTTTGATGCCATTAAATCTGAAGATTTTGAAAAGATCATCAAAAGGATAGAAAACGTACAGGGTTAGCACATCGCTCTATTAGGTTTTATCCACTGACTTTAGAAATGCGCCAGTGGTATTGAACTGTATGGAACACAAACGTTCCTAATGCAACTTAGAAAGAAAAGGCAAATCCCATAATAGTGAATTAGTATTCACCAATTGGATTTGCCTTATTCTACTAGAGGGAATTCAAATTATTCTTCCCAGCATTTATAGAGATTCTTTGAGATTTCCTTAGAAGCCTCGTTAAGCGCAGGAAGATAATGCAATAGCTCTTCCTCATCTTCTACACCAATAAAGCCACTGAATGAAAGAGCCGCAATGGGTGTTCCTTTACTGTCACGAACAGCAACCGAAATACAACTTCCGTTCTCAGCACTCTCTTTATGATCGAAGGCATACCCTTGGCTTGCCACAGTTCTCAACTCTTTCCAGAACTGATCAGGGTCAGTAATCGTCCTTTTCGTAAGTGGAACCATTTCGCGTGAATGAATTATTGTATCTGCAAGATGAATCGGTAGTTCAGAAAGAAGAATTTTACCACCTGCACAAGCATAGAATGGTAGTTCTGAATAAAGTGGCGGGATGTAATCCACAAGGCTTTTTGTTCTAGATTGTTGTAGAATAAAGCAATGAGCACCATCTCTGACAATAAGGTTCATTGCCTTATCGTGCACATTGGTATACTTCTCCATCACTATTGAAGCAACCTCTTTCAAAGCCAAATATAAATTTTCTTTTCCGAGAATAAAACTCAATTTCTCTCCGGATATATACCTTCCATCTCCCATTTGGTATACCCATCCATTGATTTCAAGTGTTTTCAATATGCGAAATGCAGTTGAAGGATTGATTTCACACTGTTTTGCAATTGCATTCACTCCGATACTTTCCCGAGAAAGTCTGAGTATATCAAGCACTTGCATTGCACGATCCACCATCTTTATAACATCTGGATTCTGATCTATTTCCTTCTTTTCCATTGTCTTTTCCTTGTTCATACTCAAATTCGGAATAATTATTTTTATCCGAATATTCAATATACATCGAAATTTAATGCATTTTTAACAGATTGTCAATCTCGAATATCGCTAGCAGAACAGGATTAGTCTATTTCTGGAATATATATTCCTGTTTTATGGGTTTCAAACAATCTTTCCGTGTTTCCATGAGAAACAGAACCAATGCCGTCTCCAATACAAATCTTGCTTTCTCTTTCTGTTTACATTAGTTACGCAACTTTCTTGAGAATTCATAAATATGCCCTATTTTCCGAAAACTCCTCATGTTTTGTTTGACAACAGGCAGAATCAGTGCTTTACTTATTTTTAGGAATAGCTATTCCGATTTTAATTCACTCATATAGGATAAGGAGAATTCATAATGGGAAAAAGGGAAAAACTGGACGGCATCTTCATCCCCATGGTCACACCGTTCAACGCGGATGAGTCAATCAACTTCAACGGCATCAAGGAATGCACAGACTTCCTCGTCTCCAACGGCGTCTCCGGGGTCATCCCCTCGGGCAGCACCGGCGAGATGGTGGCCATGACACCGGCAGAGCAGACGGCCGTCAACGAGGCCACCGTCAAGGCAGCGGCCGGGCGCATCAAGGTCGTGTGCTCCACCGGAGCCTACAGGACCAAGGACGTCGTCGAGATGTCCAAGGCCGCGCAGGACGCGGGAGCTGACGGCATCATGGCCGTAACCCCCTGGTACATGGCCCCCAACGAGAACGAGCTGCTGCTCCACTACGAGACCATCCGCAAGGCGATCGACATCCCCGTCATGGTCTACCACAACCCCTACTACTCGACCTGCCTCATGAGCGACGAGTTCATGGCCAAGCTCTACAACGAGGGCTTCATCGACGCGGTCAAGGAACGCCAGGCCGACGTCTACCGCCAGCAGGACCTGCGCTACCTCACCGACGACAACTTCGGCATCTTCTACGGCTACGACGTGTGCCCGGTGGAGAGCCTCTCGTGCTGGGCCGACGGCTGGGTCTGCGGCACAGGCAACCTCTTCCCCAAGGAGAACACCGAGGTCTACCGCCTCGCCAAGGACCGCAAGATGGAACAGGCCATGAAGGCTCACTTCGAGAAGATCAGGCCCTACCTCCCGCTCTTCACCAAGCCCACCGCCGACGGCATGCCCACCCCGTGGCTCCAGATCATCAAGGAGGGCCTGAAGCTGCGCACGCAGGCTACTGCAGGAAGCCCGTCATCTCCGAGCTCCCCTCGGACGTCATGGCCACCCTCAAGTCCGTGCTCAAGGAGTACGGATACCTCGCCTAACACAAAGGAGATCCTCAACCATGAAACAGGGAAAGGCCAATGTCATCATAGCCGGCGGAGGTACCGCCGGCGTTATCGCCGCTCTAGCAGCTGCTAGAAATGGTGCTAAAACGCTTATCATTGAGAAACAACGTTGTCTTGGGGGTCAGTTTACTGCAGGAATGCAGGGGGCCTGGGTCGGATTCAGTGATAAGGAAAAAGTCATTGTCAAGGGAATTGCTTGGGAAATAAAAGAGCTGCTCGAACAACGAGGAGCCATGGTAGTAGATAATCCTGAAACAGATGTCTGCTATCTGTATGATACGGAAGTTGCCAAGGTTGTTCTTGATGAGATGGTAGCAAAAGAGCCGAATCTCTCGGTGTATCTTGATACTTCAATAGTAGATACGGTAACAGAAGGCGATGCAGTCGTAGGATTGATCGTACTCTCCGGCACAACACTCATGGAAATCAGAGCCGATGTAGTCATCGACTGTTCAGGTGATGCTGTTGTCGCAGAGAAAGCCGGAGCACCTTTCGAAATACGAGAAAAGAAGGATATCCAGCCAATGACCTTGATGGGTAAAATATCAGGTGTTGATTTGGATAAAGTCAAGGAATACTACAGAACACATCCTCCTGTAGTTGATCATCATGTTCCTCCAGCATGGCGTGAATTCAAAACCTTCCCAGGTTTTATGCATTTTGGATTACATGACGAACTTGAAAATGTAGAACTTCCTCCAAATCTAGAGTATTTGAGAAATTGGCTTGGGATTTTCACCTCAACACCGAATCCAGGAGAAGTGACTATAAACTGTTCTGGAGCAATTGAAGCTCATAGTACCGAGGGGTTTGAATCGAGAAGCGAACAGGAATCATTCTCTCAGAAATGTCTGTATGACATGTCAGAGGCATTCAAGAAGTATGTTCCTGGCTTTGAAAACGCCTATCTCTCTGCAATCGCAAGTTTGCTTGGGGTACGTGAAAGCCGACGAATCATTGGTGACTATAAGGTCACACTTGAAGACTTCAATGCAGCACGGGAATTTGAGGACAGTATCGGACGGGGGGCTATGCCTGCAGGGGCTCATACTCCGGATGGTATTACCATGTACGTGTATAACCTTGAACCAGGAAAATCGATGACTATCCCCTATCGATGCATGCTTCCGAAAGGAAAGGATGGATTAATTGTAGCCGGTCGTTGTGTTTCTTATGAGGCACCGGTAGCGAACTGCATTCGATGCATGCCGCAATGCATGGCTATGGGAGAAGCCGCAGGTGTTGCAGCAGCTATTGCATCAAAACAGGGAATTTCGCCGAGGGATATTGATATTGCCCTGCTTCAGAAAACGCTTAAGGACCAAAACGCAATTCTTTAGGACGCTCAATACTCTGGGGATTTCATCCATAGGAGGTGGAAAAATCCCCAGTAAGAAATCAAAAACACAGATCTTAGTGGATCAAAAAAAGGAGAAAAAAATGATGAAGAAGTTATTTGTACTAGCAGTACTACTTCTTGTAGTGGGCACTCTTGTATTCGCCAATGGCACAAAGGAGGCAACTTCCCAGAAAGCTCCTGATAAAATTGTTATCTGGACAAATCTGACCGCAGATGCCCAAACAGTCGTACTCAAAAAGCAATTTACGGAAGTTGCACAAGAAATGGGTATTGATTTTGAAATGGTCACCGTTTCATTTGGAGACATGTATACAAAACTTGCGACAGCCGTAGAATCAGGGGAAGTCCCTGATATTATGCATACCAACTTCGCAGGTTCGGCATACCTCTATTCCCAGGATATGCTCACCAGTGTGGATGATGTAATAGACGGCCTTGGCCGTGATGATTTCATATCGTCCTATCTGCATGTCTTGAATGCAGGTGGGAAAACTTGGGGACTTCCCGATTGGGCTCTGCATACATCAGTTTGGTACCGAAAAGATCTGTTTGCAAAGTACGGTATCAGCATTCCTAAAAACTGGGCTGAATTTAAAGCAGCTGCTGAGAAGCTCTGCATCGATGAGAACGGAGATGGAAATATTGATATCTACGGATTCCCCGTACCTTTGAATGCTGTACAGGTTGCACCGCAGACCTATTATGAGTTCCTGTATTCAGCAGGCGTCACTACAGTTGATCCCAAGACTGGCGCATATACCTTTGGTTCCCAAAAAGCCAAGGCTGTAGAGGTTATGGACTATATCATGGACTTGTACCATACAGTATCCCCGAAGTCATCACTGGAATGGGCTTGGAATGAATATAGAAATGCCCTGGTTGAAGGAACTGTAGCAATGACTCTTGATATGGGCGCAGTAATCTTGATGGCACAGAACAACAACCCTGAAATGCTTGAAAATATTGGGTGTTTTGACCTCCCCGGACAGTACGGAAATAAACCTGCTTCGTTCGGTAGCGGGTACGCATTCGTGGCAAGCAACGACGGGGATGCTGCAAAGATTGCGCTTAAGAAAGAATTCCTAACCAAACTGTACACCCCCGAGCGTGCCGCTGAACGCGCACTCTCAAGACCTATGTTTGCATTCCCTTCAATCTATTCCGGATTGGCTATCTATCGTCAGGATCCAAAGGTCAGCCTTTTCCAAGATCAGATTGATTCCATCACCAATGCGTTCGAGAATAACAACTGGTACTGGTATGGCATGGAGAATGGGCTGAGCCAATTGTCATCACAGATAGAAGCAACCACTTTCTTTGGTGAATCACTGCAAAGTGTAGCCTTGGGAATGGAAAGTTCTAAAGATGCTGTCGATTACATAGATCAACAGTTGCAGGAACAAATTGCTCTGATAAAATAAAAGACAAACTTAGACGTTTGTCCCAGCTCTATTCTTATGTCAACAAAGGAGAAATGGAAGCGTGTACTCGTTAAAACAAAAACGGAATTATTATACACAGAGACAGATTCTAGGTATAGTTTTTATAATTCCAACAGTAGTCTTTCTTCTGGTATTTGTAGCTTATCCTGTTTTATATAACATATTCTTAAGCTTTACTGATGCAAGACTGCTGAAGCAAAATTTCTCCTTTGTTGCATTCGATAACTATAAAAAGCTTTTCACCAACCCGAGGTTCTTCAAATATGTGAAAAACACCTTGGTATGGACGTTCTCATCCGTGGTAGGACAGCTAACCCTAGGGTTTGCTTTTGCCTTGCTCATCAATAAGAAAAGTGCCGGGACAGGGCTGAGAAGCTTTCTTCTTATCCCCTACGTTGTCCCGGCAGTTGCAATTGCCTTAGTCACCAAATGGGTGATGAATGGGGATTATGGAATTGTAAGCTGGTGGCTCAATAGGATGAATATCATTGAGTACAGGCAGTCACCGTTGGCACTTCCAGGCAGCGCCATGGCAACACTGATTATTGTAAATGTGTGGAGATCATATCCATTTCCCATGCTGATCTACTGGGCAACACTTAAAAGTATTGATATAGAGCTTTATGAAGCAGCCCATGTAGACGGGGCGAATGCATTCCAGACCTTCGTTCATATCACCCTCCCGCACGTCAAGGACGCAACAATAGTCCTAGCCATACTTCGAATTGTGTGGACAGCAACGTACTTTGATCTTATTTGGTTTATCACAGGAGGAGGCCCAGCAGGCTCTACGACACACTTACCTATTATGATTTATCAAGCTTCGTTCGGAACCTTCCAACTTGGGTATGCATCTAGTATCTCTATGGTACTTGGTCTCTCCCTCTTTGTATGTGTCGCATTCTATGTTAAAAAATCTGTCGCAAATGAGCGTTAAGGAAGGAGGAATCAATGAAACAAAAAACGCTCACACGAATTAGCAAAAATTTCTGGTTCTATATTTTGGTACTTTGTACCATAGCCTTCGTTGGATTTCCCCTATTTTGGATGGCCTTGAGTTCTCTTAAACCATCAGTAGAACTTTTTAAGATGCCTCCAAAAATTCTGCCAAAAGCACCTACCTTCGAGTGGTACACTACCACATTCAGCAATGCAATTGTTGTTCGGTATTTCTTTAACAGCTTCCTGATTGCATTCTCTACAATGCTTGTAGATGTAGTTCTAGCAACATTAGGAGCATACAGTCTAGCTCGATTCAAATATCGTGGAAGACGCTTTATCATGATGGCTGTCCTCTCAGCGTATTGTCTTCCCCCGATTATGCTCATGATTCCACTGTACAGGATCATTGCAGGGATGGGATTGAATTCAAGCTATCTTGGAGTAATCATCGGCCATACCACGTTCACATTCCCTTTCTGTGTTTGGCTTCTGATCCCATTCTTTAGAAAAGTTCCGAAAGAATTGGAAGAAGCCGCCTTGGTTGACGGTACACCTTCCCTGAAAATATTCACTGCCATCATCTTGCCGTTATGTGTTCCAGGAATACTGAGTACGGGTATCATGGCATTCATCCTTTCCTGGAATGAATATTTGCTCTCAAGCGTCCTTATTATCAGCGATACGATGAAAACCCTCACTGTGGGTCTTGCAAATTACATAAGCTCTGTCCAAATCGACTGGGGTGAGATTATGGCTCTTGGAACTGCCACTACTCTACCGATCATAATCATGTTCTCTGCGATTCAAAAGTATTTCGTAGAGGGACTCACCGCCGGTGCAGTTAAGGGGTAGGAAGTACTGTAGAAAATAAGACCTTTCGCAAGAAGGGTCTTATTTTTCTGCAATTGGTATCTTAGTGTACTGTATGGTTATCACCTATCCAGGAATCCGAAGCATAGTTCCCAATCGAGGTATCCAAGTGAGGAATGTTGCATGAATTCTTTTCGCTTCTTGCACAAATCCTTCTGGATCGGCTCCGTTGTGGGCAAACATGTCAAAATGCATAGGAATGGCCAATCGAGCTCTGGCTATTTGTGCAAGCTTAGCAGCTTCCTCTACATCCATATTTCCAACGATACCTGATGATTTTCTTGTAGCATCTGTACCATTTATTGGTGCCATAAATACAGTAATAGGAGCAATATCCATAATTCTTTGTTCTAGAATCGGTTCAAATATCGCATCTCCGCAATGGAACAAAGAAATACCAAAGAAATTGAACAGATACCCGAAGAACAAAGAATGATTTTGCTCATCCTTTTCATATGTCTCATGAGCTACGGCAATCGGTAACACTGAACAGTGTTCACTTAGCCTGATTTCTTGATCCTCAATTGCATATGATATCTGCTTGTTATCCAACGCAGCTGTTCTATCTTCAGTTCCACCAGGAAGAATACTTTGTGCATAAGGGTATTTTGTAAGCACCCCCTTTACTGTCGACAAATCAAAATGATCAGCATGACCATGTGTACAAAAAATGTGAGTAAGCTCCGGAACCAACGGAATTTCAAATGGAGGGGGATATGCTCTCCGGGTTTTGCCTTGAGCGTTATATAATTCTGAAAGCACCAAGTCTATGCCAACCGTTACTTCACTTGACTTAATGATAAAACCCTCTTGTCCCAAATACCAAAGGCATATGCTCCCTGCAGGAACAGACGTTTGATCTATTTCATTTGCTAGATCAAGTCCCATCTTCTCCCATTCTACGATATTCATACTGTTAGCCTTTTATACCAGAAGTCGATATCCCTTCTACGAAATAACGTTGAGCAAAGAAGAATATAATGATGAGTGGCAAGATAGAAAGCAGTGCCATCGCCATTATCTGGTTCCATGCGACAGCAGAAGCACTGTCCAATGAAATACGTAATCCTAAGGATAAGGGGAATTTCTCTACTTTGCTGATATAAACCAATGTGTTGAAAAAGTCATTCCACGTCCACATTAATTGGAATAAACCTGCAGAGAACATCGCCGGTTTCAGAATGGGATAGAGAACCAAAGCCAAAGTTTGGGAAGCATTACAACCGTCGATTCTTGCGGCTTCATCCAATTCTGTCGGCACACCACGAAGGAACTGGACCATCATGAAAATGAAAAATGGATAACAAGCAAATATTGCTGGAACAATAAAGGGCAAGTAGGTATCCAACCACCCAAGTTTATTAAACAAGAGAAATCTGGGGATAATAATTACCGAATTTGGAAGCATCAAGGTAGAAAGCATGAGAGCAAAGTAGAGTTTCTTTTTAGGAAAAGAAAATCTGGCAAAGCCATAGGCCACTACAGAACAGGAAATAACAGTGAAAATAACGGTAGGTGTTACCATCTTTAATGTATTGATAAAGAATAATGAGAAAGAGTGAGTACCTGCCCCTTTCCAACCTGCAACGTATGCATCAAAAGAAAATGTAGCTGGCAACAGGCTTTTGGAAGTAAAGATTTCTGCATTAGTCTTGAAAGCTGCAAAGAACATCCAGATCAGTGGATAACACATTATTATTCCACCCAAGATCAACACGATATAGGAAAGGAAAAGTTTCCTCGATTTGTACGTAAATAACTGCATTAGTTGGCTCCTCCATCTTGGTAATACACCCACGCACTAGATGATCTGAAAATCAACATGGTGAACCCTAGAATACATGCAAACATCACCCAGCTGATTGCTGAGGCATATCCCATTTTGAAGTTGTTAAACCCTTCAGTATACAACTTCAAACCAATGAGATAGGTAGATTTCAAAGGACCACCCTTCGTAATGATAAAAGCAGAAGTAAAGTTTTGTAATGCGTTTATCGTCTGCATAATCAGGTTGAAAAACACGATTGGAGTGATCATAGGAAATGTGATGGATACAAACTGGCGAAGCTTTGAAGCACCCTCCAGAGAAGCAGACTCGTACAACTCAAGCGGTATTTGTTTCAATGCGGCCAAGAATAATACCATAGCTGATCCGAATTGCCATATTTGTAACAAACTGATGGTAATAAGGGCAATATGAGGAGATCCCAACCAATCAATTGCGGGAATTCCGACAGTACCCAAGAAATCATTTACGATTCCTTCTTTCATGAACATGAGTTTCCAAAGGGCAGAAATTGCTACACTCCCCCCTAAAATCGAAGGAAGATAATAAACTGTTCTAAATCCATTTACACCTCGCACTTTCTGATTTAATAATAGAGCAACAATAAGTGCAAATATTAATTTTCCAGGGACTTCGATCAATGCGTAGGCGAAAGTGACACCCATCGATTTTTTAAAGTCAGGATCGAAGGTGAAAAGCCGAATATAATTGTCTAGGCCGATAAACTTGGGTTTGCCAAAAATATTAAAATTTGTAAATGAATAAATAAAAGATGCAAGAAAAGGATAAAGCTGAAAAAAAGCAAACCCAATAATCCACGGCATTATAAAATACAAACCTGTGTATTTCTGGAAATGCCGATACCGTATAATTTTCGCAGGCAATTGTTGCGGGCTAATTTCCCGTTTGTTCTTTTGATATGATTTCATGCTATAATTGTAAGCACCGCCGAAATAGAGTACTAGGCTGTTCGTTTCGACAAAAGGTATCATTTCTTATTTACCAGGAGATTACATGTATCGGATCACATTACTCGATGATGAAGAATTCATCCTAGATGGTTTGCAACATATAATTGATTGGAATGAGTACGGATTTGAAGTGGTTGCCTCGTTCCTCAAACCTCGCAGAGCTATTGATTACCTTTCGCAGAATCAGGTGGATCTCCTCATCACAGATATAAAGATGCCAGAACTTACCGGCGTTGAAGTGCTGCATGAATTAAGAAGAAGAAATATTACAAAGACTTTGGTTCTATTGCTTAGCGGGTATGCAGAATTTGAATATGCTAAACAAGCTCTGCAATTTGGAGTGCGGGACTATTTATTAAAACCTGTTGATAGAGAATTACTTGCACAAACGCTTCTTTCTATCAAAGAAGAGCTTGATAAAACATATCATGTAACAGAAATAAAAGCCGACCATAGCGAAGGCTACTACCAAAGTATTGTAGATACGGTGAAATCGTATCTTGAAAAAGACTATGCCCAAGCTTCATTGGACCAGGCAGCCATCCTCGTATCGATGAGTCCAAACTATGTCTCAAAAGTTTTCAAGCAAATAACCGGAGTTAAATTCTCTGATTACTTGCAAGACGTGAAGATGGAACAAGCCAAGAAGATGCTCTCAGATGTAAATTTAAAAATCTATCAAATCTCTTACTCCATTGGATACGATAATCCTAAAAACTTTACCCGTGCGTTTAAACAATACTTTGGAGTATCTCCCTGGGAATATCGCGAAGCAGGCTGTACATGACCGGGCACATCAAGGGAATACGAAGACGATTCTTTATAAGCAGCCTGACAAAATACATGACTATGTTGCTTGTGCCTATGCTTTTGCTGAGTGCCATCATCGCTTGGGTTATCGGAAATCAAGTCCCCGCAATGATTCAAGAGAATTCAACCTCGTTATTCTCAGTATCCAGTCTCAGTTTGGACACATTATTCAAGGAATTACTCCAACCAAAGATTTATATTGAGGCCAATCCTGAAATACACCTTAGCCTATTACAATATTTGCAGGATACCAATGTAGACGAAAAGACCCAAGCAAATATGGTCAGGCTCAATCAGTACCTTGATACAACACGCTTTTCGAGAAATTACATCCATTCAATTTACATTGCAAAACAAGGTGCCCCTTTTATGCTGGTAAACGGAACTCGAATGCTTACTTCCCATGTACAGGATTCTTCTTGGTGGAATACATATGAAGATCATTCCTCTGAAAATTTCATGATCTTTAAGCGTAATCTTAAAAACTATAGTTTTGAAACTGAAGGTACACCTGTAATTACATTGATTTATACGACCAAATACCATGAACTACTCGTAATCAATCTATTTCAATCATATTTTTCACATTTTCTAGATTCATTGGTCCAGCATGACGGAGAGGCAATTTGGGTTACCGATGCCCAAGGCAACATTCTTGCAGAAAATTGGGTGGCATCTGGAATTCCCGACGAGACCAAATATAAAGCCTATAATCAAGTAAACGGCAACAATACATTTGAGAATGCATATCAATTAACAAGGCGACAGCTCGACAACAAAGAACTCATTCTCTATTCCTTAATCCCCAAAGATATATTAAACAGTAGTACAACGTTGGTTTTGCATTTTACATTGATTGCTGCCGGTATTGCGATTCTTGTATCGCTCATTCTTTCCTTCATATTCACCAGGAAAAGTTTTCATCAAATCAATAAAATAGTCTCTCTCTTTGAACAAGATATCCCCTACCCTTTGAATCTGGAAATTCGAGGAAATCAAAGAGATCCTTTCTACTACATCCTAAAACATGTGGCCTCATTATATGTGGATCAAGCACATCTGCATGCAGACCTACTTCAGCACTCTTATAATTTAATCCATACCCGCCTGGCGGCACTCCAATATCAGATTAATCCCCATTTCATTTTCAATACATTGCAAGTCATAGATATGCAAATAGGGAAAGATTTGGAGCATCCTGTCCTTGCGAACAAAATGATCCAACAATTTTCTAAATTGCTTAGATATTCTCTTGAAGATCCAACTACGCTGGTACCAATAACCCAAGAAATAGAAATGACAAAGACTTTTTTACAGTTAGTACATTACAGAAATACGAATAGAATTCAGATAATTTGGTTTTACGAGGAAGAAAAACTTCAATCGGTAAACACTATCCGTATGTTGTTTCAACCCTTATTGGAAAATGTAATAACCCATGCAATCAACGAGGATTCTTCCAAACCAGTACAAGTTCGTATTCGTTTAACCCCAAAAGATGATTATGTCTATTGCAGTATCGTTGATAACGGCTGTGGGATATCCTATGAAAGGTTGGTAAATTTACGAAAACAATTTGAAAACAACAACATAAATCTTTCCCATGAAATTGGATTGGTAAATGTATATACTCGTCTACTTCTCAGTTTCGATGAGTCCTGTACCTTAAAAGTATACAGTAGACCTAAACATGGATTTGCAATTTTCTTTCGTATCCCCTATGCGCTGCCTTTAGTTGATATGCGAATGGGAAATGATACCTTTTAATGAAAGTTGAGAATTTTGCGTACTGCGTACCGATGGTACACTTTTTTATATGAAACGAATCACATTTGAAACAGTATCCCGTTATGATGTCCAAAACCAACCAGTACAAATATCCATACCTTTTAAAGAAGGCGAATTATATGTAAATCGCTTAGATGAAGCCAGGATTCTCGACTCCAAAGGGATATATCTAATCGCCCAATTCAGGCCTACCAGCTATTATCGGGATGGGTCTATCCGCTTCTTATATTGTTCCTTTCTTACTGATTTCCCAAAAAACGAAGCTACAGAATTCTTTTTTACATTAGAAAACACCGACAAGCAAACGTTTGATCCTGTCAAAGTCTTATATAACGATGACCAAACCCTTCAACTCTCAAATAGTATGATTTCCTGCAAGCTTGGAAAACAATCATCCTTGCCAATCCTAGAAATGAAATATCGTGATTTGATTTTATCTAATCAAGATATTCAGGGCCCTACATTATATGATGGCGATGGCCGAGCGTTTAATTTTCAGATTGGAGAAGATGGATGGGAAATCATTGATGAAGGACCGGTAAAAGCCACTGTTCGCTGTAAAGGTACCCATATAGGAATGAATGGTAATACCTATTTTGAAGGTATGCTCACCATCACCCTTTATGCATATAGTCAAACGCTTTCGCTTGAACATCAAATCATCAATACGGAAAAAGATACACGAGAGCAGAGCAAAACCAGCATGCAACTGACCAATGAACAGGCAGGGCTCAAATATGATACCAATTTTCCAGTCCAAATAATGAGCGGCTTAGAATTTCGAATAAAATTGCCTGTTTCTGATTGTGAAAAAAGAATATGCACATCCAGCTTTAATCCAAAATTCAGTCGTGCCACAAATGAGGCTTCGCTGGTACAATCCGTAGGGGCAGACACCATCATAGAAACGCCAAATGAAATGTTTCCAGAAGTCATGTTCAGCGTATTTGGTTGCGACTGGGAAACGCCTAATTACGGTATTTGTGCATCAATTTATCAAGCATATCAAAATTTTCCAAAAGCCTTGTCGGCAGATACAGATACTATTACGCTTTCACTTTTTCCAAAATCATATACGCCTATTTCAATTCCACAAGGAGTTGGAAAAACTTCAATATTCCATCTCTACTTTCATGAAACCGGATTATCCGATTCAGCTTTGGTTGATCATCTGCTTCGCCTCGAAATGCCCCCTGTCGGGGCAATAGACAGCGAGGTCTATATCGATAGCCAAGTATTTGACCCCTTTATCTCAAAGGCTATACATTACCCTACTGAACGCTTCCTCTATCGTTTCATCGATTCACGAGCCAAAGGACTTGGATTCCTGCATTTTGGAGATGGCCCTGAATGGGAATACATGAAACAAGGACGCAGCAACGGAAAAGATATCTGGATCAACAATGAATATGATATGCCACATAATTTTATGGTCATGTTTGCCCGCACCGGAGATCGCAGGTATTACGATTACTTCCTTGCTGCAGTAAGGCACTGGATGGATGTTGATCTCTGCCACTTCAGTGAACGACCATATCATGAAGGACTGCTATATACCCACAGCATTGACCATGTTTCTGGCCAACCTGTACCGAGCCATCAATGGGTTGAAGGATTTCTCGATTATTATCATGCAACAGGTGATCCTATCGGTTTGGAGATTGCTAAGACAATCGGAGAACAATTGACTGAAATGATTGACCTTCCATTGTATAAAAAACCTGGATTCGTAGAACCGCGTGAATTGGGTTGGACTTTAAGAACCTTTCTTGCATTGTTTGCTGAAACAAACGAGACCAAATACCTTCAGGTTTGTGAACCTATCATAGAGACGTATTGCCAATGGGCAGACATCTATGGAACGTGGACCAGTCCTTACCCTGATAATTTTATGGATCGTGTTCCTTTCATGATTGATGTAGGGATTGTAGGACTCTATCGATATTATTCAAATCGTCCTTCAGAAAGAATAAGGACAGTACTATTAAAAGTCATTGATGATGTTCGTAAAAATTGTTTGCATACTCAGACTAATATGTTCATGGGAAAACTGCATCCATCGATCAGGTATCAGAACCTCAATGCAATGGTACTGGAAACTATGGCTATCGGATATGCATTAACGAATGACAGTTCGTACCTCAAGGATGCTTTGGGTATGTTTTCATGGATTACAAAGGAGAACCAACCACCAATCTTTGATTTCAGCAAAGTAAAACGTGATGATTTTACAGTTCTGTATATGTGCCCAGTAGGGCCAAAACGTTGTGCGCAAAGTCTTTTACCAATATTGAATTTCTACGCATTAGCTATGAAGGAACAATTATTGCCTTTCGAATATTAATCTAAAAGGAGATTAGATATGAGACGATCAGGACTAAAGATGATTTGGATTATGATCCTTATCTTATTGTTGACGGGTACCGGGCTGTTTGCTACGGGAACTAAAGAGGAAGCTGGATCGACAGGACCTGTATCTTTGCGGTTCTCATGGTGGGGAAACGACGCAAGACACAAAGCGACTATTGCTGTTGTTGATAGCTATATGCAAAAAAACCCGAACGTACAAATAGTTCCCGAATACAGAGGTAAAAGTGAACGTGAGAAAATCGCGACGGAACTTGCCGGTGGGACGGTAGCGGATATCGTTCAACTCAATCCCCCTTGGATGGGCGATTTTACCTCAGCAGGCGATTTCTTTGTTGATTTGAGCCAGTATTCATCAGTACTCGATACCAGCGGGTTCAGTAAGCAATTTGTGGATGACTATGGCGTATACAACGGTAAGCTTATCGGGCTTCCTACTGGACTCAATGCAAGGACTTCAATCATTAATAAAACTTTGGCAGAAAAGTTCGGCATCCCTACTTCCATGGACACCAAATGGACTTGGGAGGACTTCGATACAATCGGAAAATCCGTCCATGCAAAAGATGCTTCCAAGTACTTCTTGAATGCAGATACAGTAGATATGACTGAATTTTTAATGCTCCCCTACTTGGTGCAACGAACTGGGAATCAGTTGATTAAGGATGACTATACCCGTGGTTTCAGCGATGCACAATTACAAGAGGTATTGCAGTACATTGGAAAATTGTATAAAGACGGTGTCGTAATTCCTGTACAGGACGGTAACGTCTTTCTTAATTCGGTCTGGACTAATCCTAAGTGGATCAATGGCGACATCGTAATGGAATTCTCGTGGACCAGCCTTTTTGGGGCCGTTGCAGGAGATTCAAAAGATGAAATGTCAACCTTTATTCTACCTGTACTGAAGGATGCAAAGAATACCGGACTAATCATAACGCCTTCACAATTATTATCAATTTCCAAAACAAGCAAAAATCCTGAAGAAGCAGCAAAATTCCTCAACTATTTCTTCAATGATATCGAAGCAGGAAAAATTCTTGGGGATGTACGTGCAGTTCCCCCTGTAGATAAAATTCAAAAAGCTTGTCAGGACGCAGGACTTATCAATGAGAATATCATCAAGGCTACCGAGTATGCTCAGAAAAACCAAGGCCTTTACAGAAACGCACTATCCAGTAATGCAGAGATTGTAAAAGTTCTGAATGACGCAGTGGAAAAGGTTGCCTATGATCCTTCAACCGCAGCTTCAGCTACAACAGAGGCAATCAAGCTTATTGATTATATTTTAACTGAGTTGAAAAAGTAAGTAACACATTATCTATTAAAACTTAAGCTATTATACAACAAACAGTTGTATAATAGCTTCACTTAATTTCGAGGGGTTAAAGTATGAAAAATGTAACATTTGCAAAAAATTTGGACTTTGAAAAAATTGGAGATGGTGTCACTAGAAAAATTCTCTCCTACGATGAGAATATTATGCCTGTAGAAGTCCACTTCGAAGAAGGAAGCATAGGCTCAGTACATACACATCCCAATACTCAAGTCACCTATGTATTAGCCGGTTCTTTTAAATTTTCCATTGGAGACAAATCTGTCATTGTCAACAAGGGAGATACGTTACTATTTCCATCTAACATAGAGCATGGGACAATCTGTTTGGAAAAAGGAATACTTTTGGATGTATTCACGCCCTATCGTAAAGATTTCTTGTGAACCGCATAGTCGATTTTGTTTATTATCGTCGATACCTAATTCATCCATATTCATGGATGAATTTTTTATTCAACCGTCTACAAAAAGGATACATCGAACAACAGAAGCAATTGGATGAATTGTTAATCAAGATTGTCATAAAAGGAAGCAATTTATTTTAAATTAATTATTGACATATGCCAGTAACTCCTATAAGGTAAGAACAGTTATTGACATATGTCGAAAAACTAATCCTATGCTCAATCGCTAAAGACCAAGGAGGATTTATGCCACGTCCAAGGAAATGGAGAAATGTTTGCTCCCTTCCCCAAAACACTAAATTCGGCCCTCTTGGGTGCCCCTTGGATGGAGTACCCATCATCACCATGAGTGTTGATGAGTATGAGACAATCCGTTTGATCGACCAAGAAGGTTTGACTCAAGAACTCTGTGCAAACCAGATGAATGTAGCAAGAACTACCGTACAAGGTATTTACGATAGTGCTAGAAAAAAATTGGCTGAATCGCTGGTGGAAGGTAACCCCCTTTTCATAGAGGGTGGCGAATATCACCTATGCGACCATACAGGGCCACATCACTACGGCTGTGGCCGTGGATGCCGTAGAAGGCAATGCCAACAACCGGATTAAGAGGAGATATATTATGATTATAGCAATAC
>QJZS01000102.1 GCA_003247345.1 Spirochaetales bacterium | reverse complement strand
CTTTCGGTTGATCTTCTTATACAGTGAAGCACCTACGGCAATGGTACAAGAACCACCGACGATTGCGTTGTTCGGCATGCTTCCAAACGGCTTGAAGAAGGTATGCATGGAACCACCAAGACCAGCAGAAAATCCAGTCTTCTTAGCATAAATCTCAGCCAAGGCACCATAGAGCACAAAGTTCTCTGCCAAATCCTTCACACTGTTGCCGGGGAAATGCTCCTTAACAACTTTGTAGGTCTGCCCGTCCATGAAGGTTTCCATGATTTGGAGCAACTCTTTGTCTTCCATTTTCTGAATTGCTGACATGCTCTTTGCAAGAATTTCACCATGGCTACGATGAGAACCGAAGATTTGGTCTTCTGGCTCCAACACCATTGCTTGGCCGACTGCAGCACTTTCCTGGCCAGCAGAAAGGTGTGCAGGGCCGCGGTGATTGTATGGAATTCCCTGATAGGCACCCTCTTTCTTGACGGTATCCAACATGGTCTCAAACTTACGAATCAAAAGCATATCGTAATATGCTCTGACCAAACGCTCCTTGCCAAAAGTCTTGAGCTCTTTCTTGATATCGCTCTGATATTGGTTAACAGGAATGGAAGGAATTTTCACTGTTTCCTTTTCCCTGAGTACAGCTGGATCAAATGACAGTGTTTTAGACATTTTCTATCTCCTTTTAAAGGGTATGGTCGAGTGCGAAACAAGCATCCTTGATAAGCTCGGACACACTCGGATGTGGGAATACAATTTCTTTGACATCCTGGACTCTCAACTCTGCTTCAATCAGAGCAGAAGCGCCCCAGATCATCTCACTGCTGTATGGGCCCAATAGGTGGACACCAAGAATGGCTTTGCTGTCCTTATGGCAAATGACCTTAACCAAGCCGGCGGCTCTCTTCCCATGCTCGGCCAAGAAACGGCCGTTGGCACGCATCTGCACAGTCTGGGAAAGAACAGGAATTCCTTTATCTGCGGCTTCCTTTTCAGTAATTCCGCATCCAGCAGCTTCAGGATTGCCATAGACAGCCCACGGGATTGCGTTGTAACGCATATGCATCTGTTTTGACCCAAAAATATTGGATACTGCAACTTCTGCCATGCGAGAAGCACTATGGGCAAGCAAAGATTTTCCGTTCACATCGCCAATGGCCCAGATATTAGCCACATTGGTTTGCAGACGGTCATTTACCACTACGCCCTTCCTATCGATATCAAGGCCGAGGGATTCGAAGCCCTGAGTATTGGGCCTACGACCTACACTCATAAGAACCATGGAAGCTTCAATTGACTGCTTCTGCCCTTTCGCATCGGTATATAGCACAGCGTCTTTGGTAACTTCCTCAACTTTGCATCCAAGGTGGAAATCAACACCCTTAAGTTCGCGTCTCATAAGCTTGGCGAACTCGGCATCCATCATGGGAAGGATTTCGCTCATCATTTCGATAACCGTTACTTTTGTTCCGATCATAGAGAAGAATGAAGCAAACTCAATTCCGATAACACCGCCACCGATTACTACCAGAGAGGAAGGAGCTTCCTTAAGTTCCAAAATTTCATCGCTGGTCAAGACATGTTCCATTTTTGAACCTGGGATAGGAGGTACAAAAGGCGAAGAACCTGTTGCAAGAATCAGATAGGATCCTTCATAGACAGTATCACCTACCTTCACATGATGTGGATCGATAAACTGAGCTTCACCTGTTACGGTCTCGACCTTGTTGGACTTCATCAAGAATTCGATACCACTCCGAAGCGTGGTAACCGTTTCTTCTTTCCAAGCCATCGCATCAGCAAGACTAAAAACTACGTTTTCAGTTTTCACCCCAAACGGAGCGCCTTCCTGTGCATGTTTATAGGTCTTTGCACTGTTAAGCAAACTTTTGGTGGGAATACAACCACGGTTGGTACATACACCCCCCAGATTCCCCTTCTCAATCAGAAGCACCTTCTTGCCTAAGGCTCCTGCACGCTCGGCGGCAACATAACCACCAGGGCCACTGCCGACTACAATCAAATCATACATATTCACCTTCTCCCTACATTGCCAACAACAAGTCGATTGAAGCAATATTCTCCATCAAAACTTTCAGGAACCTTGCTGCATCAGCGCCATCGACTGCTTGGTGATCCATGGTGAGAGAAAGACCAATTTTCTCAACAAAGACCACATCTCCATCCTCATCTTCTATCGGTTTAAGCGTAATACAGCCAACTCCAAGAATTGCGACCTCAGGGATATTGAGAACTGGAGTGAAACTTTCGATTCCAAAAGCACCGACATTGCTGACAGTAAAGGTAGAACCGGACAACTCATCAGGCTGTGCAGTACCCTCTTTGCACTTATTGACCAAGACTTTGGCTTGTTCAGAAAGTTGGCGTAAGCTGAGCAGGTCACTGTTACGCAATACAGGTACCAACAAGCCCTTAGGAGCATCAGTGGCAACACCAAGATGCACATGAGCGTATCGCACAATCTTGTCCCCAAGGAAATGTGCATTGAAAGCCGGGAACTCAAGCAATGTTCTGCTTACTGCAAAAAGAATCAGATCATTGATGGTAATTTTGCTCAATCCAAGTTCTGGTTTTGAATTCTTGAACCCTGCGCGTAGACGCTTCAGAGCACGTGCATCAGCCCAAGTGTGCAAGGTAAGCTGACAAGTGGAGTGCATCGACTCCATCATGCGGCGAGCGGTAACCTTACGGACACCCTTCACAGGAATCTCTGTTATCTCATCCAAAACAGGAACAGGAGTTGCAACTGCAGCAGTAGTAGTTGCTGGTGAACTGGTTGCAACCAGGTCAGAAGCAAGTACTCTTCCTCCTATACCACTTCCACTACCTGGAGCCTGAATACCTTTCTCCAAAGCCTGTGCTTTGGCAAGCGGAGAAAGAGGCTGTCCACTAGCAGAGGCAATATCTCTTTCTATGATTCTGCCTTTGGGCCCGGTTGGTTGTACATTTGAAAGGGAGACACCCATAGAGGATGCAAGATTTCTGGCACGTGGGCTGGCACCTTCTGCTTCTTTGGCGGTGACAGGAGCAGCGACTACCTCAGCCGGTTTCTCTTGTACTACCTGTTCTTCCTTGGCTGGCTCTTGTGTAGCTTCCGTCTCAGGTAATTCAACTTTTTCGCCTGCTTCGCCAACTATAACAATGGGAACCATGACTGGGACATCATCTCCATCCTCATACAGTTTAGCCAGAACTACACCAGCGGCTGTCGACTCTACGTCAATGGTAGATTTATCGGTTTCAGCTGAACAAAGGATATCTCCAACTGCCACGGTATCGCCGACTTGCACGTTCCATTCTACGATGATGCAGGATTCCACTGAGTTCCCCTGCTTGGGCATCACAACCTGTTGTGCCATCTTTTCACTCCTCTTTACGTTGCAATTAACACCTCAACCCCCTGTTCTTCCAGCTGGGCAATGAGGTCTGAAGGAAATCCACTGTCAGTGACAATGGTATCTATTTCTGTAACAGGCATAATGCGCACAAACCCACGATTCCCAACTTTCGAGGAATCGACACACAACACGCGTCGTGTAGCCTGTGCACACATTCGTTGTACGACTTGAGCGTTCTCTATTAAGGAGGTAGTAAGCCCGTGCTCCATGGTAAAACCATCGGTACCACAGAACGTGGTAGAAACATGATAGTTTTCAATCTGGGCGATTGCCGTAGGACCAACGACTGCTTCTGCCTGAGATCGATATTCACCACCCACCAAGGTAACCTGCAACTGTGAATTCGCCCTGGCATAGGGCAGAATCAAAGTGGAATTCGTCACGATCCTCACATTGCGTTTTCCAAACAGGTGTCTGGGTAACATGGAACACGTCGAACCATTGGTTATCATGATAAAATCATCATCCTTGACCAAGGATGCTGCAAGTTTTGCAATTAAATCTTTTTGGGGAGTATTAGAATCATCACGAACGGCTGTCTGTGGTGCAGAAGCAACCACAACTCGACCATGGCTTCTAATCACCAGGCCTTTCACATCCAAGTCTCGCAAATCTCCACGAATAGTTACTGCGGAAACGCCCAGTTTTTCACTGAGTCGGCTTACCGGATATTCCTCACCGCTTCTGAGTAATTGAAGAATCTCTTTTTCCCGAGGGGAAAGACCTAACATTTATTACGCCTCTACTTTCTAATTACTTTCGATATGCTTTCGATTCTATAACAGGTTACCAATCATTTCAAGCAATTTCGAAAGAAATTTGTTAGTCCATATGAAAGACCTCGGCAAGAGGAATTGATACTGGGGAGTTATCCTCATTCGTCTCCATCAGGTCGGCCATATAAGCCCACCATTTCTGGACAATTGGGTTGGTACCCAGGTCCTGAGACCCCTGGGCACCCTCAGATTTCTGAAAAGCAAAGAGCTTTCCACTCTCTTTTTCCAAAAAAATTGTGTAGTCGAACACACCACTTTCACTGAGCAATGCTTTAAGTTCAGGCCAGATTGCGTTATGGCGCTTCTCGTATTCCGCTTCACACCCTTTTTTCAACTGCATGACGAATGCTTGCCGCATGGTCTCCTCCTATTCTCTGCGTTCTTGCTGCAACCGAAGCTTTCTGTTTGCCTTATACAAGTCAAGCAGACGTGGGAGCAAAACAGCTATGATAAGCAAGGAACCGATAACGATAGTCATTAAGGTACCGCTGAACTTCAGCAAACCCATTCCAAATTTCATGTATCCGACCAACATGGAACCGATGAAGACACCATACACGCTTCCCTTTCCACCTGTGATTGCAACACCACCAAGGACGACCAAGGTAATAATCTCGAGGTCCCAGCCAGTTGCAATATTAGATCGAACGGAAAGTATGCGGCTAGCTAGCAATATTGAAGTAAGACCACAGAAGAATCCGGTCAGGGTGAAATTGATTACACGCATCTTTTTTACTTTGATACCTGAGAACCGTGCAGCTTCAGCACTGTTACCAATTGCGTATAAGCGTCTACCATACGTAGTCTTATGCAAGATGAAAGCAAACAGCAACATCACCAATAAATACAATACAAATTCAAAAGGAATGACCGTCCCTGGAATAAACTCCTGCCCGAAGAAGCCGAAATTGGTCGGGAATTTTGTTCTCGCCTGATCCCCCAAAAGTCCAACCGAGATTCCTCTGAAAATTGATTGGGTTGCGAGGGTGACAGCGATAGCTGGCATCTCCAATGAGGTAATCATAATCCCATTGAACAATCCGGCAAGCGTTCCTACCAAAAGTGCAATGAAGATTAAGGAAGGGATGGAAGCCCCTCCCTGTGCTGCATTACCTACCGCATAGGCACACAAGGCAATGATCGATGCAATGGAAATATCAATATCTCCACACATGATGATAAAGATCATCGGCAGAGCCATAATTGCTTTTTCGCTGAACTGGAAGGTTGCGTTCATCAAGTTGAACCAATCCAAGAAATAGGGAGTCCTAAATGTGAAAAAGACAAATACCAGCACAAAGATTATTGAAAGCAATACTTCCCATTGTGTAAAAAATTCAATCAGCCGATTCTTGATCGACATTTCATCTATGAGACGGCCTTTGGCCACCAAGTCAGTTTTCTCAGCCATAGTTAGCCTCTCCTCTGTGCAAGCAGCTTCTTCATCTTACGCTGGTCACTTACTGTGTTCAGTGTCAAAGCAATAAGAATTATCAAACCTTGTACGAAAGTCTGCCAAAATACCGAAAGGTATACGACCGGAAGTGCATTGGTTACAACACCAAGGAATAAGGTTCCAAGCACCACTCCTATAATTCCACCACTTCCACCGGAGAAATTCACTCCACCCAGTACACAAGCAGCGACTGCCTGCATCTCAAATCCGGTTGCCATTTCGTTAACAGCCGAGGCATAACGAGCAGTCCAGAGAGCCCCAGCAAGCCCACACAGCATTCCACTGATCAAGAATACTACAACCCGGATTCTACTTTCATTTACACCAACAAATTTGGCAGCAGTGGGGTTTCCTCCGATTGCATATACTTCACGACCTGTCCGAGAGAACCTACTGAAATAATAGAAAACTGCAATTACCAGGAAAGCAATCCAAAGCAGATTGGAAATGCCAAGAAAGGTGTGTCGGGGGAAACCAACATATGCAGTTCCCATTTCATCCGCGGTAACCCACGTTCCTCCACTCAACAAGAACGTCATACCACGATAGATGTTTACAGTGCCTAGTGTGGTAATAATCGGCGGAATTTTACCATAGGCAACCAATACACCATTGAAAAGCCCCATAAGAAGTCCGATACCCATTCCTACACATAGCAGAAGAATAGGAGGAAATCCATGGTCTGCCTGGTTTATCATTCCGGTAGCCATACCGGTAAAAGCGATAATCGATCCAACTGAAAGGTCGATTCCATTTGAGAGAATAACGTAAAATTCACCAATTGCTACGATGGCAAGAATTGCCATGTCATTGAGAATCGTTGAAATATTTTTCGCGGATAGAAACTGTGGTGATCGTATTGAAATAGGAACAAGCAATACTACCAGCAACAGTATCAAGGTAGCCTCTCTTCGTGCCAATGCTTTCTTGACAAAGGAGGAGAACGTTAAATCAGGCATTGGTAGCCTCCCTCTGAACGCTCGCGATCGCATAACGCATCACAGATTCCGCAGTCGCATCTTTTGCTTCTAGGATAGCCGTTTGGTATCCTTCATGCATTACAAGAATTCTATCAGACATTCCCAGTACCTCAGGAAGTTCACTACTGATAAGGATGACAGCAACACCCTTATCGGCCATATCGGCAATGAATTGGTGAACCGCTGCCTTTGTGGCAACATCGATACCCTTCGTAGGTTCATCGAGAATCAAGATTTTCGGCTTGGTTCCAATCCATTTAGCCAGAACTACCTTTTGTTGGTTTCCACCACTGAGAGTCTCTGCATCCACATCCACATGATATCCTGCAGCCTTGATTTCCATCTGGTTGCCATGTTCGTGTACATACTCTTTCTCAACCTTCTTTCTGGTCACGATGCCTTTCCAGCAAAGATTTGTCAGTACCGGCAGACTGATATTGCGTGTCAGACTCATTTTAAGGACAAGTCCTTGCTTCTGTCGGTCCTCAGGAACCAAGGCGATGCCTCGTCTCATACTGTCCATTGCACCTTTTGGCTTAAAAGCTTTGCCATCAAGGATCATAGTACCTTCACTGGATTTATCAATTCCAAAGATGGTACGTACCACCTCACTTCGACCAGCGCCGACTAAGCCGAACAGCCCAAGGATTTCTCCCTCATGAAGTTTGAATGAAATATCCTTGAAGGCACCCAGCTGACTCAGATGTTCCACAGTCAGAATTTCTTTGCCGATCTTAGGGGTATGTTCAGGATATAGGTGCCCGATAGATCGACCAATCATCATTTTGATGATTGCATCTTCGTCGCTATCAGCAACCTTCCCTTCCCCAATATACTGTCCATCACGGAATACCGTGTAATAGTCACAAATTTCAAAAATCTCTTCAAATTTATGAGAGATAAAAAGTATGGCCTTGCCTTCCTCTTTCAGGGAACGGACAATCCTAAACAAGTCCTCAACCTCACGTCCTGTCAACGCACTGGTTGGCTCATCCATTATGACCAAATCGGCATCCAGGCTGAGAGCTTTTGAAATCTCAACCATATGTCGCTTGGCTACACTCAAGTTTTTCACCAACGTATCAGGATTTATATCCAACTGCATACGGGCAAGCAACTCACGAGTTTTTTCAGTCATCGTTTTCCAATCGAGCTTCTTTGTCTTGGGGTTGCGCAAATGGTGCCCCATGAAAATATTCTCGGTTACACTCAGTTCAGGGAACATGGAAGCCTCCTGATGGATGGCTACAATCCCTGCCTGTTGAGCATCAATTGCGTTCTTAAAGGAAATTTCTTTGCCATTGAGTGTCAATGTACCGTTGGTGGGAATATAAACACCGGTGAGTATCTTGACCAGCGTGGATTTCCCCGCCCCATTTTCCCCTATCAAAGCATGCACCTCGCCACTTCTCAGAGTGAGATGGACATCATCCAGTGCACGGATTCCTGGGAAAACTTTTGTTAAATTGTGTACTTCCAACAATGCTTCTTGCATTGTCCCTCCTCATGCAAGCAGATACAAAGGCTCCTACCCCCGCAAAGGAGCAGGAGCCGTCGATGCATTAATTCTTAATAGATTGCTGCGAACTTTTCGATGTTGTCTTTGTTGAATACATATGGGGTGCTCATGAAAGCAATACCATTGTCTTCAACTTTGATGTCGCCCATGCGTCCAGCGGAAATAGCTTCGCCGGTAGCACCGGTAACGGTTCCTTCAATCATGCCATTGAGGATGTAAGTGGAACTGTAGCCAAGATCGATAGGATTCCACAAAGCCATCTGGCGGCAGGTACCGTCAAGGATGTAGCCCTTCATTTCTGAAGGAAGACCAAGACCAGTTACTTCAACTACGCCAGTCTTTCCAGCGTCTTTAACAGCCTGAGCGGTTGCAAGCAAACCAACAGTGGTCGGGCAGATGATTGCCTTCAGGTTGGAATACTTCTGCATCAAAGCATTAGCTTCACGATAGCTCTTATCAGGAGCATCATCGCCATATACAACTTCAACAAGCTTCATCTTGGAGTATTCGGGCTTCTTGATCTCTTCTTTCATCCATTCAATCCAGAGGTTCTGGTTGGTAGCCTGTGCGGAAGCAGAAAGAACAGCAACATCACCAGTATAGTTGGTAAGTTCTGCTGCAAGCTGGATCTGCTGGCGGCCAATGAGTTCAGGATTACTTGGGAGCAAGTCGATAGTACGTCCACCTGGGTTGATACCAGAATCATAGCTGATAACCTTGATGCCGGCTGCCATAGCTTTCTTGGCAACAGGAATCAATGCATCTGCATCATTTGCACTGATTGCGATACCAGAAACTTTCTGAGCAATCAAGGATTCAATGATTTCGATCTGACCTTCGGCAGTAGCTTGTGGAGGTGCCATGTAGGTGGTCTTTATTCCGCCGAGCTCGGCAGCAGCTTCTTCACTACCTTTGAAAACAGCATCAAAGAAACCATTTCCCATGCTCTTTCCAAGAATAACAATTTGCTTTTCTCCGGCCATCGTGGCGGACTCTTTTGTCCCTTGGGCGAATACACCGGTCAGAACCATTGCAGCGATGAGAACAATCAACAACGCTTTCTTCATAAAAAACACTCCTTTTGCGAAATTTTCCGGAATCAACCGGAATCTATTTGTACCTAGCAAAGCTAGAATCAAACAGCAAATATAAAAACAACGACTACGAGAACTTCCTTTTACAATAAGTTTGACACTGATTTGGAATTGCGCAATGACTGAATAATCATTTTTTAGCACAATTTTGTCATATGACAGCAATCAATCGATACTTTCCTATTTATTCTGTACTAATTGTATATATTTATTGACTGAATCTTGGATGGAAAGCAAAACGAAACTATTTCAAAACAAATCCGAATCTGTTTGAACTTATCTATCGGCATGAGAATACGAACACTTTAAAACAGGGTCTATTTTTTCATGTCAATTAGGATAATTCTGTCAGGAATAATCGACAAAACGATACCTTTGTCGTATTTTTTCCTTAAATTCCTATGTTATTACTAAGATTTTAATTTTCTTGCTTGACAACCAACTGGAAGTTTATGATTGTAAAAGCATAAGGATGAACAGGGATTCCAGCATTTTCCTGTCTATCAGGAAAATGCATTCATACTCGGATCCCGCTTCCTGTATATAGGAGGATTCGTATGAGTGATCATATCTATTTTGACCCTGATCCAGAAGAGACCCAAGATTGGATTGAATCCATCGAGGGCGTCATCAAGAATGAAGGAGCTGAAAAAACAGATTTCCTTCTTTCTGAACTCACCGATACCGCCAGACGCAATGGAGTCTCTACCTCGCCTGGGGTAATAAGTCCCTATACAAATTCAACGCTTAAAACCAATGCGGAAATTCCCAAGGATGATTCCTGGACCGCTAAGAATGTAGCTGCATATGTACGATGGAATGCAATGGCGATAGTGGCGAAAGCCAATGAGAAATTTCATGGACTCGGGGGTCATATAGCAAGTTTTGCCTCTGCTTCAGCAATCTATGAAGTGGGTTTTAACTGGTTTTTTAAGGGTCCTGACTCCCCATATGGGCAGGACTTGATTTTTTTCCAAGGGCACTCTGCTCCTGGAATGTATGCACGAGCCTTCGTAGAAGGACGACTCACTGAAGATCAATTGGAACATTTTAGGCGTGAGGTTGGAGGCAAAGGCCTTCCGTCTTATCCGCATCCCTACCTTATGAAAGATTTCTGGCAGTTCCCTACCGTCTCTATGGGCTTGGGGCCCAGCATGGCAATCTATCAGGCGCGATTCATGAAATATCTAGAAGCACGCGGATTGAAAGAGTCGGGGGATAGAAAAGTCTGGATGTTCATGGGTGACGGTGAAAGTGATGAACCTGAATCCTTAGGCGCGCTCTCTTTGGCTGCCCGAGAAGGCTTGGACAATCTGGTATTTGCAGTTAACTGTAATTTACAGCGACTTGATGGTCCTGTACGAGGCGACGGAAAAATTATTCAGGAACTCGAAGGAAAATTCCGTGGAGCTGGTTGGCATGTCATCAAGGTCATCTGGGGTACAGAATGGGATGAAATATTAAAGAGAGATACAAAAGGAATTTTACTCCGCAAACTAGCCTCGATGGTTGATGGTGAATTCCAAACAATCCAGTCCAGAGGAGCTGCATATCTTCGTGAAAAAATCTTCTCCGGGGATGCCTATCTGGAAGCTCTGGTAGCAGACAAGAGCGATAAGGAGCTTTGGCAATTAACTCGTGGTGGCCATGATCCTCGCAAGATATATGCCGCTTTCACTGAAGCCGTCCAACATAAGGGAAAACCAACGGTTATTCTCTTCAAGACAGTCAAAGGATATGGCATGGGAAAATCCGGTGAAGCCAGCATGGGAACACATAACCAGAAGACGATGGATCAGGATTCACTCATAGCTTTTAGAGATCATTACGGAGTTCCCTTGAAGGATGAAGAGCTCGAAGCGCTCCCCTTCATCAAACCCCCAGTAGGATCTGCAGAAGACGAATTTATCAAACGCAGGCGCAAGGTGATGGGGGGACCGGTTCCTTATAGGCACGACCCAAAAGAAAAGTTGACACTTCCTTCTCTGGATTTCTTCTCTGATATGCTCGCTTCCAGTGGGGAACGAGAATTCTCCACTACTATGGCTTTTGTCAGAATGCTCACCAAACTGGTGAAAGATAAAGGAATTGGTCAGCGTGTGGTTCCGATCATCCCTGATGAGGCTCGCACCTTCGGAATGGAAGGGCTGTTCAGACAATTAGGTATCTATGCTCCTACCGGTCAGCTGTATGAACCGCAGGATGCAGAAGCTTTGATGTGGTATCGAGAAGATGCAAAGGGGCAGATTCTCGAGGAAGGAATTACTGAAGCAGGAGCCATATCTTCATGGATTGCCGCTGCTACAAGCTATTACAACAACCAGCTCACCATGATTCCTTTCTACACCTTCTATTCTATGTTCGGCTTCCAGAGAATCGACGATTTTGTATGGGCAGCCGGAGACAGTCAGGCAAAAGGATTCTTGATGGGAGGAACCGCAGGAAGGACTACCCTCAATGGCGAGGGCTTGCAACATGAGGATGGACATGGGCTTTTGCTCGCATCCAAGCATCCGACCTGTGTTGCTTACGATCCGAGCTTCTCATATGAACTTGCAGTCATCCTTCAGGATGGCCTGAAACGGATGTACGGAGACGGGGAAAACATCTTCTACTACATCACGGTGATGAATGAGAACTATACCCACCCTGAAATGCCCAAGGGCGTGGAAGAGGGAATCCGTAAAGGTATTTATCTCTTCAAGGAAGGCAAAAAAGACGGACTCGTGGTGAATCTGATGGGTAGCGGAACTATTTTCCGTGAGGTTCTGGCAGCAGCAGAGTTGCTTGAACAGGACTTTTCAGTCTCTTCCAATATCTTCAGCGTACTGGGAATCAACCAGTTGCATAAGGAAGGTGTGGAATGCGAACGCTACAATCTCACCCATCCGCTCAGCAAGGCAAAAGTTCCCTATATGACGCAAGTGATGCAACCTTATGCAGGACCTACGGTCATCAGCACCGATTATGTTCGAACCTATGCTGAACAAGTTCGTCGCTTTGTTCCTGGTGGGAATCTCACCATCCTTGGCACCGATGGTTTTGGACGCAGCGATACACGTGAACACCTCCGCTCCTTCTTCGAGGTAGACAGGTATTACATAGCGATCGCAGCCCTGAAAGGCTTGATGGACGAGGGAAAAGTGAGTTCGAAAGTTGTAGCGCAGGCTATAAAGAAATATGGGATTGAAGCGGACAAGCCAAATCCTCTGTTGAGCTAAAGGAGACGCGAGTATTATGGCAATAAAACAGATATATATACCCGATATCGGGGATTTCAGTGATGTTCCTATCATTGAGGTGTATGTTAAAGTCGGCGCTACCGTTCAAGAAAACGATTCGATTCTCGCCCTTGAAAGCGAGAAGGCTGTCACCGATATCCCCAGCCCTTATACGGGGACCATCAAGGCTCTTCACCTCAAAGAGGGGGATTCTGTCTCAAAAGGGACCTTGGTCGCCGATATAGAGGTGGCAGAACAAACAGGGGAACAACCAAAGGAAGCCCCTGTTGCTAAAGAACCAGAAGCGCCCAAGGAAGAAAAACCGATAGTCGCCGAAAAGCCCGTTGTCCAGCAGAAACAAGAAGAACCGGCACCGGTTCCAAAGGCTGCAGGGGTATCTTCTCATGCAACCCCGAGTGTACGACTGTACGCCAGAGAACTTGAGGTTGACCTCAGTGTGATTACCCCGACAGGGAAAAACGGAAGAATTCTGAAAGAAGATCTTGTTGCGTACGTCAAAGGTGCACTCAAGAGTAAAGCAGGGGCAAAGCCTGCGCCGGTGATTCAGCTTGAGGATTTCTCGAAATACGGAGCCATCGAGCGAGTAACCCTTTCAAGGATCCAAAAGATATCCGGGCCTCACCTACAGAGAAGTTACCAGACTATCCCGCATGTTACCCAAGCAGATCAGGCGGATGTGACCGACCTCGAACTGTTCAGGAAGATGACAAAAGAGGAATTAAAGAAAAAAGGGAGTACCCTTTCTCTCTCTATCCTGCCTTTTGTTATCAAGGCAACGGTAGCAGCCCTTAAGGCATTCCCGTCCTTCAATGCATCGCTGGATGAGGCAAATTCAGAAATTATACAGAAGCATTACTATCATATCGGTGTTGCTGTAGATACTCCCGAAGGACTTGTTGTGCCTGTTATTAGGGATGTCGATCAAAAGGGAATCCTGCAGATTGCTGAAGAATTGGCTGAATTGAGCGTAAAAGCTAGGGAAAGGAAGTTGAAGACAGAGCACATCACAGGCGCTTCTTTCAGTATTTCCTCACTTGGCGGTATCGGAGGAACCTTTTTCACCCCGATTATCAATGCTCCCGAGACAGCAATACTAGGCCTGTCGAAGATGAGCACCCAGCCTGTTTGGAACGGAACTGAATTCGTCCCTAGGACGATTCTTCCCTTCAGTGTCTCATATGATCACCGTGTGATCGATGGAGCCCAAGGTGCGCGTTTCACCACTTACCTTGCTTCAGTCTTATCAGATATGAAACGGGTATTACTCTAGGAGATTGCCTAATGAAACGACTTGAAAAAGATTTAGTGGTCCTCGGAGGAGGACCAGGAGGATACACTGCAGCATTCCGTGCTGCAGATTTGGGCAGAAATGTAACCATCGTAAACAACTTCCCCGATCTTGGGGGAGTATGTCTCAATGTGGGTTGCATTCCATCAAAAACACTTCTGCATCTTGCATCTGTCATGGATGAGGCGACTGAGCTCGGTAGTGCCGGCGTGCACTTTGAGCCACCAAAGCTTGATATCGAAGAAATCAGAAAACACAAGGAAGGTGTAGTTGCAAAGTTGACTGGAGGCCTAGCCGGAATGGCAAAGTCACGAAAGGTAGAGGTACTCAAAGGCTATGGCAGTTTTGAAAGCGCAAGTGAGCTGAAAGTTACAACCGATGAGGAGGAACTTCTTCTCACTTTTAAGGACATCATCATTGCGACGGGTTCGAAGGCTGCAAAAATCCCCTTGGGGGATTCCAATGACAAACGGATTTGGGATTCAACTGATGCGTTGGCACTAAGAACTATTCCTCAGCATTTGGCAATAATCGGAGGCGGAGTCATCGGTCTTGAAATGGCTAGTGCCTATCATGCTTTGGGTTCGAAGATCACCATCATCGAAATGCTTGATGAGATTATCCCGGCTGCAGATACCGATTTGAAGCAACCTTTGTTAAAACGGATTAAGAAAGAGTATGAAGGAATCTATACTTCAACGAAATTGGTCGACATAAAGAGTAATCCCGACTCTTTGACCCTCACGCTCGAAGGAGAGAAAGCACCAAAGGAAATCAATTGTGATGCCCTCCTCGTCTCTGTAGGACGCCGAGCTAACAGCAAAGATATCGGACTTGAAAATACGGGAGTCAAAACAAACGAAAGAGGATGGATTCTTGTTGATGATACGATGTCGACTGGAGTGAAAGGCATCTACGCAATCGGGGATGTAACCGGAGACCCAATGCTCGCTCATCGAGCAACCCATATGGGAAGGGTTGCGAGTGAGGTTGCATGCGGGATGAAATCGGCATTCCTTCCCCTTTCTATTCCTGCGGTCGCCTATACTCATCCTGAAGTCGCATGGATTGGACTTACCGAAGCAGAAGCCAAGAAAAAAGGAATCGAATATACGAAAGGTGCCTTTCCTTGGCAAGCAAGTGGAAGGGCTATTTCGGAATTTGCAACCCAAGGGCTCAGCAAAGCTTTGTTCGACAAGACAACCAAGCGCCTTATTGGAGCAGGGATTACAGGGAAGCATGCAGGAGAATTATTGGGAGAGGCTGTTCTTGCGCTTGAGATGGGCGCAACCGATGAAGATATCGCCCTCACCATCCATGCACACCCTACCCTCAGTGAAACACTTGCGGTTGCAAGTGAACTTTCATTGGGAGTCGCAACCGATATGTTGAATAAGAAATAGAGCTTCGCTCTTACTGTTCCTTGTTCACTTTCTTTTTAGCAAACAGCAGGGAGCCGATAACGGCTACTGTTGTTTGTTGAAGGATAATTCCTAAAATAGTAGGCAATGCCGCAAGAGGAGAGAAATAGGTAGTAGCCAATACCAAGGCCGCACTAATGTTTCTCATCCCGCCGGTGAAGGTCATACTGACCAGGGAGGCTTTGTCTACCTTCAAGGCATAGCGTGCAATGGCATACACAAGAAAAAATCCCATTGCAATCACAACAAGGTTCGCAATAATCAGGGGAACATAAACCAAAGAGAAAGTTAAGGTATCACCCAAGACCCCGACGGTTATAAGTACAATTACAATCAAGAGTATTTTTGTAATAGGACTCAAATAGAGTACTGCTTTTTTTGAAGCTTCTGGAGCAACTTGGGTTACTAGCATTCCTAGAAGAGAAGGAAGCACGATCATCCCCAATAAAGAAATCATGATTCCTCTTTGATCAATTGAAACAGCAGTATCAGCAAGAATCTTAATTGTTGTAGGTGTAAGAATTGGGGAAAGTAACGTATCCAAAATTATGAGGGATAACGCTAAAGCTGCATCTCCTTCATAAATGGTCGCCCAAATGAAGGATGTTACGGCAATAGGGATTGAAGTAAGTAATATGAATCCCGTAACTATTTCAGGTTGGTTAGGAAAGATTAATCTTGCCAGCAGGGTAACCAGTATTGGCAGTATGATATGAGCACAAAACAGCACTACAGCTACAGATTTAAGGCGTGTGCCGATTTTGGCAAATTGAGAGATACTCACTCCCAAAGCTCCTACAAATGTAATACATGCGAATATATAGGGACCAAGGAAGCGAAACGGCTCAAGACGTGAGCCTAATAAGAAACCGATCACCACTCCAAGTGGAGTGACGAACGGCATCATTGCATTAAATCGCTTGTTGATATTTGCTAACGAGGACGAAGATATCACTTGGCAGCCACTGTCGACCGATATTTCTCCACTTCCCAGTTTCTGATGAAGTCAATCATTGGTTTATCCATGAACTGTGGTCCTCCAAAACTTTCAGAATACACACTTACGGAAACGCTATCAAAGAAAAGCGGCATTGGCTTTTCTCCCAAAGAGAAAACGCCGGTTCCCTGTACACAAACCACCTTTGGCTTAACATTATTTTCCTTTTCAAAAGAGGCAAAGGCAGCAAGCACATCTTCGTTTTTAGCGACCCATAAGGGCTTGAATCCTGCATATACTATATGATCAGGAGTAAAAGAGGAACCAATTTGCTCAAAAGATTTTTCATTTTCCAAAAAATGTGCAAACTCGGTATTCCAAGCAACAAGGATGTTCTCATCTGTTACAGAACCAAGAGCTGCATTGATTTGTGATACCTTTTCACCATCTACAGGTAATTCGGAAAAATCGGGAAGCCTTTTCAATTTTGATTCAATCTTGCCCATGACGGAATGATATACTTCCTCTATTTCCTCTAGGCTTTGGCCTCCCACAAAAATGCCATGATTCTGTAGGAAAATCATGGAACTCGTAGTACCGCTCTCGTTCTTTTGTTTTTCCATCCTCTCTCGAACAATATTCGCGAGGATAAAACCTGGCTTAACCAATTCGATCCATAGTGATTCCGGGAACAAGGTATGAACGGTTTTCTCGCCCTCAACAGCACAAGTAAGGCCGTTTACCAATGCGGGATGCAGATGGATTACATAGGGGAACGGGAGCAAAGCATGTAAAAGCGCTTCAACTGATGGACGAGCTGTCTCACCTTCCAGGCGACAATCCATCATGTCTTTGAGCACTTCATCTTCACGCTCTTCGTCATCTGAACTATATTTCTTGCTCCAGATTTTCTCCATCTTACTGAGATCCATACGAACGAAGCCTTCGGCGGTGATGGTTCCAAGAGCATGTCCACTCGCCTTCACATACATGACGTTCCCGTCCTTATAGGAGGTGTTTCCACCTCCCAACAAGACAAAAGAAGCATCAGAACCATATCGCTTCGAATGGTCAATCAGGGATTCAAAACTCATGAACGCTCCTCCAAAATTTGCTTTTCATATTCTGTTACAAGTTCTATTAATTCACCTTCAAGAGGAGAATCTGTACGACGACAGAATTCATCCCAGATAGCACCGAAAGGCAGTACGCTCTGCTGTTCAAGCAGTGCCATCGTTGCATATCCATTTCCAGATTCCTCATATTCGATCAATTGGTCAATAGGTTCAAGCATGGCGAACAACAATGCTTTTCTCACTGCCCTGATACCGGTAACCCAAGCCCCAATTCTATTGATCGATGCATCGAAGAAATCAAGCCCGATATGGCAGTTCTCGAGTTTTCCACTTCTCACCAATTCTTCGGCAACCATTTTTACTTTATCGTTGAACAGTACCACATGGTCACTATCCCAATGCAGCGGTCTGCTGATATGCATCAACAGCTCATCGTCAAACAACAGAATTGATGAAAGCTTATCTGAAATATCCTCTTCCGTATGGAAATGACCCATATCAATACATACCATCTTGTGGTTCCGAGCAGCGTAATTCATGTAGAACTCATGCGAGCCGACTACAAAGGATTCACTACCAATGCCGAACAATTTGGTTTCTACGGCGTCACGCATGAATTCTGAGGGATATTCTGTTTCAAAGACTTCATCCAAACTTTCTTTAAGAATGGCGCGATATCCAAATTTATCCACGGTAAGGTTCTTGGCTCCATCAGGAATCCAGGTATTCAAAATACAAGGACTACCTTGCTGCTCCCCGATCCAAGCGGCAATTTTTCGACATCGTTTCTCATGCTCTATCCAAAAACGACGAATTCTCTCATCTTTACTTGCCAGAGTATACCCGTCATCGGCTAAAGGATGGCTGAAAAAGGTTCCATTGAAATCCAACGGAACATCATTCTTCTTACTCCAATCCACCCAACCCTGGAAATGCTTTTCCTCTATTTGGTCACGGTCCACAAAGGTGGAACCAAACTCACCGTAGCTTGCATGCAAATTCAGTCGATGCTTTCCCCCGACCATGGTGAATACTTTTTCGAGATCCTGTCTCAATTGCTGTATTGTGGTTGCCTTTCCTGGATAGTTACCAGTGGTCTGAATACCACCGCCTCCCAGTTCTGCACCTGGCTTTTCAAACCCACCGACATCATCTCCCTGCCAACAATGAACAGAGAGGGCAATCTGAGCAAGTTGGTCCAATACCACTTCAGTATCTACACCATATTTTGCATAAATTTCTTTGGCTTCGTTATAATAGGACATAATAGCCCTCCTTTTTTGTGTTCTTCCTTTATTAGTTTGCCATCATTTCTAATTTTTACCTTGACAGAATAATCAAATTCTAGCACGATTTTACCATGTCTAAATTTACTTTGCATGAGACCATGTTTTTCAAGAAAAATCGTTTGCCATTGAAGGTACTCCTCCGTGATCCTGAGATACCTTTTTCTATGCATGGGCACGATTTCTATGAATTGGTGGTTGTCGTTTCCGGCAAAGGATACCACCTTCTGGAGCACAGCAAACGCCAACTTCAAGAAGGTATGGTTTACTGTATCCCACCAGGAACAATGCATGGGTATGCTGAAATTGACAATTTGGTACTCTATAATCTTTTAATCGGACTGAAAGCATTTGAAGTCCTGCTTCCTGACCTCATCGACGTATCGGGATTCAAGGAAGTATTTCTCCAGTCTGAACAAGAAGTCCCTTTGGTTCGACTCAATTCCCACCAACACGCTGAGATTGTTGCTCTTGTGGGTTCATTGAAGGAAGAATCAGAACAACAAGACTACAGCATGGGATCGACTTCCATGGCCTTTTCAAAGCTCTTGCAGCTATTCATTCTCATAAGCCGATTCCATACTGCAAGACGGGGAACAGTCATCCCAAGCGATGAAAGACTCGATCAGGTTATTGCGTATATGGAGCAAAACCTCGATCGTAGCATTCCGCTTGGAGAATTGGTCGATATCTCAAACATGAGTGCCAGCACTCTGAACAGACAATTCAAACTTTCTACAGGATGGTCTCCTGTAGACTTCCATATCCACCGACGTATTGCCTACGCTTCAAATCTTCTGCTTACCACAAATCTCAGCATAGAACGAATCAGTGAGAAAACTGGGTTTTCTGACGCGAACTATTTTGCCAGGCAATTTCGCAACCACATGCAAATGAGTCCACGTCAGTATAAGCAGCTTTGGACTTCTCCAAAGGAAGACTAGGCAACCACTACCCCTTTCTTGAGAATGATATTTGCATAGAGTGCCGATTCCCCAGTTGCAACTACCGCATAAGCTTTCTTGCTTTGCTCATAGAATGCAAATCGTTCGACATAGCCGAATCCCTTGAATCCAGGATCCCCTGCTTTACATATCTTTTCATACTCTGCCCAGATGGGGGTTTCGACCGTGTCACCGGGGACCTTCTGCATCAAGAAGGTATTTTCAGAGTAAGTATCCAAAGGGAAAAGCTGTAAAATCGCAGTCAGTATGTCACAAACATTATGACCATCAAGACGGACCACACGATCATTCATTGAGGCAGCAGGAAAATTTCCGTCCCCGATGACCAATTCATCACCATGACCCATCTCCATGAGGATCTTCAACAACTCAGGACTCAAAATAGAAGGGATCGTTTTCAGCATAGTACACTCCTAAAATTAACGTTGCATTTAGGAATATCATATGCCATACTCAGTACTATGTAAACGATTACATTTTCTTTTTATAGACTAGGGGGAATACTATGGCAAATACATCCGAAATGAAATCAGTCGGGCCGGAAAAGCGTTATGCTTCAGGCCTTCCCAAGATAGGGATTAGACCAGTCATCGACGGCAGACAACGAGGCGTTCGCGAGTCTTTGGAAGACCAAACTATGAACATGGCCAAGGCAGCCGCAAAACTAATTAGCGACAATGTTTTTCATGGCACAGGAGAGAAGGTTGAGTGTGTCATTGCCGACACAACCATCGGTGGCGTCAGAGAGAGCGCCGACTGTGCAGAGAAGTTCATCAAAGAAGGCGTCTCTGTCACCCTTACCGTAACTCCTTGTTGGTGCTATGGCACAGAAACGTTTGATATGGACCCGATGACAGTCAAGGGAGTTTGGGGCTTCAATGGTACCGAACGACCCGGTGCTGTATATCTTGCAGCTGTTCTTGCAGCTCATACCCAAAAAGGCCTTCCTGCCTTCGGCATCTATGGCCGTGATGTTCAGGACAGCAACGATACATCCATTCCTGATGATGTAGCCGAGAAAATACTCCGATTTGCACGTGCAGGTATTGCTGTTGCAACCATGCGTGGCAAGAGCTATCTCTCCATCGGTGGCATGGCAATGGGAATTGCAGGATCCATTGTTGATCATGATTTCCTCCAGGATTATTTGGGAATGAGGACCGAAGTCGTTGATATGTGTGAAATCGAGCGCCGTATCGCAGAAGAAATTTATGACGCTGATGAATACAAAAAAGCAATCAGTTGGGTAAAAGAAAATTGTACTGAAGCAGAAGATGTTGCCAATCCTCCCGAGTATAAGAGAAGTGAAGCCCAGCGTGCCAAAGATTGGGAATACTGTACTAAAATGACCATGATCGGCCGCGACCTCATGGTCGGTAATAAGAAATTGGAAAAAATGGGATTCCGAGAAGAATCACTGGGGCATAATGCCATCTGTGCAGGTTTCCAAGGCCAGAGACAGTGGACCGACCACTGGCCGAACGGTGATTTCATGGAAACCATGCTTACCACCAGTTTTGACTGGAACGGTATCCGAGAACCCTATATCATGGCAACCGAGAACGATCACCTCAATGGTATCAGCATGTTGTTCTGTAAACTTCTTACCAACCGTGCTGCAATCTTCAGTGATGTACGTACCTACTGGAGTCCAGAGTCCATCGAACGTGTGACTGGCTGGAAACCCTCTGGTTTGGCTAAGGAAGGATTTATCCACTTGATCAACAGCGGTGCAACTACCCTTGATGCTGCAGGACAAATGAAGAATGCCGCCGGCGAAAGCGAAATGAAGCCTTTCTGGGAAATTTCTGCCAAAGATGTAGAGAAGACCTTGGATAATACCCAGTTCAGCGTTGCCAATGGCGGCTACTTCCGTGGCGGCGGATACAGTTCTACCTTCCTCAGCGAAGGGGGGATGCCCCTTACCATGGTGCGTATCAATACTGTCAAGGGAATTGGTCCTGTATTGCAGCTGGCTGAAGGTTGGACCTGTGAAGTTCCTGAAGAAGTATTTAATACCATCAACAAAAGAACTGACCAGACCTGGCCGACCACTTGGTTTGTGCCTAGAACAAATGGCAAGGAAGGTCCTTTCAAGGACGTATACTCTGTCATGGCAAACTGGGGAGCCAACCACGGTGCTTTGAGTTATGGTCACTTCGGTGCAGAGCTCATCACGCTTTGTTCTATGCTAAGAATCCCTGTATGCATGCACAATGTTGTATGCATGCACAATGTCGAAGAAGATAAGATCTTCCGCCCAAGTGCATGGACAATGCTTGGCATGGATAAGGAAGGTGCAGACTTCCGTGCTTGTAGTAACTTCGGACCTCTGTACAGATAACTCACTGATTAAAACAGTATATAGGGTTGGCGGTAATGAATCGCCAACCCTTTTTCATGCATCTTAAATACTGTTTTAGAGACTCAGAATCTCATCCCAGACTCGTTCATCTACGGGAATACCTTTCTCTGAATTCTCTTTTCGGGTTTTTTCTCGGAATTCTCCAGGAAAATGAACTGGATTTTGGGGATCTACAGCCTGAGAATTTTTCAAATCAGCTAGGGACAATTCAATTTCTTCCTGTAATTTCTCCCAATCCGGGAAACCTGCACAATCAATGGCAAGAAACAGTTGGGAAACCTCACCCTCTTGTTCCAAGGTCCCAATTGAACAGGTTGTTCT
>QJZS01000064.1 GCA_003247345.1 Spirochaetales bacterium | reverse complement strand
CTTTCAATGCTCACCCTTCAGCCTCTCTTGGATTGTGTCGATTTCCAGCGAATTGGTAGCTTTGTACAGTCGGACAGACAAGGCAAGTGCCAAAGCGGTGACACACACTCCTATGACGATAGCAGTCAACATCAACGCTTGTGGAATAGGGTCTACGATATCAGTTACACCCTCTCCTATGATAGGGGCTTGGCTTCCGATTCTACTTCCTTCAAGTATGAAAAGCAGGACTACTGATGAGTTGATCAAATTAAGGCCAAAGACCTTCTTTATGATATTTTTTGCTCCTACAATCGCAGAGAAGCCTACCAAGAAGAGCAGGAATATTAGGATTCGTTCAATGGTCACTACGTCCTCCCATCATGGCAATACACATGATTGCAATGCTCATTCCCACCTTTAGTCCGATGACGATATTGAGCAGGATGATGAAATTCGGGGAAAGCGAGTTTCCACTCTTAATCGGATTCCCAAAAAAACCACTCTCGAAAAAGACTCCGCTGACCGCTGCAAGTACCAACACAAGGAAGGCAAGTGCTTCAATACGTGCAAGAATTGTAGTATTTGTCAGCTTTGTTTCCATTTGAGTTCCCAAAGCAAGGAATACAATTGCAGAGGCAATGATCGTACCCCCTTGGAATCCTCCACCTGGCGATATATGCCCATAGAGCATTACATAGAATCCAAAGAGCAGGACGATTGGTCCTAATTTCGATGCAATTACTTCCAGAAGGTAGGTCCTTTGAGCATTCTTTGCACGTTTTTCCGGTTCAAGGGAAAAACTTATTGATTGATCCGAATCCTCCCGTTTCAAATTGACCAGTATACCCATGGTACCCGTAATGGAAACCAAGAGAACAAGCGTTTCTCCAAGGGTGTCCATTGCTCTGTATCCGAGGTAGATTGCGCTGACTGTGTTGAGTGCCCCTGTATCTGAGAGAGCATTGGTATACAGGTAGTCTCTGGATATTTGGGGCCAACTATGGTTGTTTACCACAATCGGCAACGCAACCACGGCAATGGTGGCAAGTGTTATGATTAGCTTAAGCCACAGTAAGGTTCGCTTCATTAGTCCTTGCTTCTCCTACGGGTATGACGTATTGCCCATACAAAGATAACGGTAGACACCCCAGCTCCTACGGCAGCCTCGGTGATGGCAACATCCGGTGCTCTGAGAATGGTAAAAAGGAGCGCACTGATCATACTGACCGCCGAAAGCGCGATGACCGAGTGTAATAGATCATGGCTGAAAAGAGCGTAGACGCCCAAGGCAAGAATCATGCTAAGCAGAAGTATTGTCATAGATGCTTTTCCTCCTTTGCCATGGATGATCTTTGCTTTTGTGCATCTTCACTTTCCCATATGAATTTTGCGACGATCGAAGATCCTGTCGGAGCAGATATGAGAAAGAAAACAATCAGTACAACAATTCTGGCACTGCTGGAAAAGGAAGGGGATAGCATTAAAAGTGCAATCAAATAGGAAAATACGGTAGTGGTTCCACACAGAGATCCTGCATGTAAACGTGAATATGGATCTTTGAATCTGAACAATCCGATGATACCAAAGATTCCAAAAACAGAACCGATTAAAAAGATAATCAGCGCAATAACTTCCCGTATAATCATAGATCCCCCTTTCGGTCTTTGAGGAATCGTGTGATAGCCAAAAAACCTAGGAAACCAAAGATGTCATAGACCAAGGCAACATCGAGGTATAATGTTTGTTTGGTTCTAACTCCCCAAAGTATCAACAAGGCAAGTGTTACAGCTGAGAGAACATTGAGGGCTACCAAGCGATCACTGGCCGTCGGACCGATCAGCAAGCGGATCAAAATCCCGATTGCAAACAGTAACAGCATTAGAAGCATGGCCTGAAGAATAAAATCGGTCATAACCAAGTCCTCCCCAAGGCATGTTCAAGCTTCACCTTGATTGCTTCTCCTGCCGCTTTTGCGTGAGTGGTTGTACAGAGCAACCAATGGACCGTCAGATGGTCATCATTGAGATCAAGGGTCATAGTTCCCGGGGTGAAGGTGATGGCATTCGCCAAAACAGCCCTGGCAAGGTCGCTGCGAAGATGCGTTCTGAAGTGTACGATTCGTGGATTGGTATTGCCTGTTATGATTGCTTTGATAACCTGGAAGCTTGCATGGTACAAAGAGTAGACCATCAGGGCTAGAAATCTGAGCAAAGCTCCAAAGTGGGGGATGAAGAATCTGAAATTGGCTTCATGTTCGGGGAGAAAAATCTGATAGGTGAGAGCCCCTATCAAAATTGATCCGAAGAAACCGAAAAGCAAACTGAAAGCCCCCAATGAGGAGGTAAACAAAATCCAGATGACGAATAAGAAAAGGCTGGTCAATGCGAATCGGATGATCGCCCAAGTCCGCCTAGTGTTCATCTAGACCTCCTTGCTTTCGATAATCTGTAAAAATTCTTGTTCTGTTTTCGCTACAATCAATGCTTCCCGCAGTTCAGTATCGTGGAGTAAACGAGCTAACCTGCTCAGAATCTTTAGGTGGAAGCTTGCACTTTTCTGTGGCCCGACAAGAAGAAAGACCAACGCTACTTTTTTCCCATCGTCAGCTTTCATATCCACTGGGGGACTGAGTCTCATGACAGCCATCAAGGTTTTCTCCATCTCGGGACATCTTGCATGGGTGATGGCACATGCATCTCCCATACATACTGTGTGGAATCCTTCGTCAATAGTTTTCTGCATCAACTCTTTTGGGGCGATCTCAGGGAAATTGGTACTCAATTGGTCGGTCAAAGCAGTGATGATGTTCTCTATCGACTTCTCGTCTCTGTCAAGCAATATGCATGACCGGTCTATCAGTTTGCAGATTCCTTCCATATCTATACCTCTTCCTCTTCATGTATCAGCCCAACAGCCCAATCGACAGGAACGGTAAACATGATACCCGTCCCTGGGTTGTCTAAACTCCCTACAATTTCTTCCACCAAGGTTTTTGCCCGTTTGGCTATTTCATCGCTGTGGATTACTGAAAAAATGGTTTTATTGTAGGGTTTGTTTCCTTTCATGAAATCCTTGAACCCTTCGAAGAGAGGGACCTCATAGGTGAGGAACCTCCCCATACCCTCGCTATCGAGGATGGTAGAGCCAGTGATGCCGGCTTCCACATAGGCCTCGAGAACCTCTTCAAGAAATGCTTCGTTATTCAAGACGAATACTAGTAATTTCATAGGCTCCTTCCTGCATCAGGGGATGTAAAGATGGTACCATGGACAAGATAGGCAGGTCAAATTTAAATGCATTGTATAATATGTGAATATTCATGCAGTTTCTCTGGGCAGGTCTTGACAGAACCTAAGTAAGAACGGTAAGGTTTTTTCATGAAAATTAGCACGAAACACGTCCATCACCATCATCTTCTGTATATCCAACCGTAGACAGGTGGGCTCTGGACCTTTGCATACAGACCTCCGCATGTCGCGGGGGCTTTTTTATATCCTGGAAGGAGAAAAATAATGGCTGAAACATTACGAATTGCAATCCAAAAGAGTGGAAGACTGAGTGAAAAATCACTTGAGATGATCAAGAACTGTGGTATCAAGTTTGGTAGTGATGCTCGCGTCCTCAAGGAAGCTGCAACCAACTTCCCTCTGGAATTTCTCTATGTTCGAGATGATGATATTCCTGCATATATCCGCGATGGTATTGCTGATGTCGGAATCGTTGGGCGGAATGAGTATGACGAACAGGCAATTGACCTGACTGTCTTACGAGACCTCGGGTTTGCAAAATGCAGACTGAGTATTGCTGTTCCTCATGCTTTCCCTTACAAAGGACTTTCTTCCTTGCAGGGGAAGAGAATTGCCACCAGCTATCCCAACATCTTGGGGAATATTTTGAAAGAACAGGGAATTCAGGCTAGTTTCGTGCAAGTTTCCGGTTCTGTTGAAATTACTCCTGCTGTCGGTGTTGCTGATGCAATCTGTGACTTGGTATCAACCGGAGCCACCCTTGCCATGAACGGCCTGAGTGAAGTAGAGAGCATCTATAAATCCAGTGCTGTCATGATCGGTCGAAAGGATATGGGTAGTGATGAGAAATCTCAGATTCTCGATCGCCTCATGCTTCGTCTTGATGCAGTAATGAGAGCTTCAAACTACAAATATATTATGTTCAATCTTCCAGAAGAACACCTCGACCAAGTAGCACATATTATTGGCGGCATGAAGAGTCCGACAGTTACTCCACTGCTGGAAAAAGGGTGGGTATCTGTACAGACTGTGGTTGCAGAGGATACCTTTTGGGATGACTTCGAACAATTGAAGGAACTCGGTGCTCAGGGGATTCTTGTAACTCCAATTGAGAAAATGACCGAGTAGGGGGAATCATGGCCTATCTAGAACGGTATTTTGCTCCAGCAAAAGATCAATTGCAGCAACTGCTCAAGCGAAATATCCAAACAGCACAAACAGTGTCGCAGCAAGTTTCTGATGTCCTTTTGAATGTCAAAGAAAAAGGCGATGCCGCACTCTACCAATATGCAAAGCAATTTGATGGAGTAGAACTTGAAGCTCTTGCAGTCAGTGAGAGAGAGAAACTACAAGCCGATGAATTGGTGAGCCAATCCTTGAAGGATGCTCTCTCTGTTGCCTTTGCTAATATTCATGCATTTCATTCGGCCGAGCTTCCCAAGGGAGAGCACCTTACTGTAGCTGAAGGGATTGAGCTGTCAAGGAAGATTGTACCCATCAGTCGTGTAGGTCTTTACATTCCAGGGGGAACCGCTCCCTTGTTCTCTACCGTTCTGATGCTTGCCATCCCTGCTATGGTTGCCCGATGTCCAGAGGTGGTGCTGTGCACCCCTCCAAACAAAGAAGGTAAGGTCCATCCTGCTATCTTGTATGCTGCTAAGCTCTGTAATGTGACTGAAATCTATAAGGTCGGGGGCTCTCAGGCTATAGGCGCGATGGCCTATGGAACTGAGAGTATCAAAAGAGTTGATAAGATTTTCGGCCCTGGAAACCAATATGTGATGGAGGCCAAAATACAGGTCAACAGTAGCTGTTGTGCCATTGATATGCCTGCCGGTCCCAGTGAAGTAATGGTGGTAGCCAGAACTTCCTCAAATCCAGCCTATGTGGCCAGCGATTTGCTCAGCCAGGCAGAACATGGGCGTGACAGTCAGGCTATGCTGGTAGTATTGGCGGAAAAAGAGGAAGGGTTTGCCTTCCTGGATAAGGTCGAAGCAGCTCTTTCAGAACAACTTTCCGTTCTTGGAAGACAGCAGTTGTTGGAAAGCAGTTTAGCCGGTTCCCGCTCATTTGTCGTTCCTTCTTTCGATGCTTGCGTTGAGGTGGTAAATGCTTATGCCCCAGAGCACTTAATCATCGATCTAGAGGATGTGGGAAATGAGAAAATGGTCGCACAGGTAGTAAATGCAGGTTCTGTATTTGTGGGTCCATATTCTTGCGAAAGCGCAGGCGATTACGCAAGTGGAACCAACCATACCCTTCCTACCAACGGTTGGGCTCGTTCCTACAGTGGGGTGAGTACCGACTCGTACCTCAAGAAGATTACGGTGCAGAAACTGAGCAAGAAAGGTCTTACCGATTTAGCTCCGACCCTGATGCGCATGGCAGAAGACGAACAACTGATGGCACACAGAAATGCGGTGGCTGTCCGTTTGGAGGTTTGAAATGAGAGAGTTGTTGAGAAAGAATATAGCCAGTCTCAATCCCTATAGTTGTGCACGCAATGACTTTACCGGTGAAGCACAGGTATACCTTGATGCCAATGAAAATTGGCAGGATTTTGTGGCAATTCATGATGCAAACCGATATCCAGATCCTCTGGCAGTGACCCTGCGAAAGAAAATCGAAGAGGTGATGGGTTTGCCATTTAAACACACCATCCTTGGAAATGGTAGTGATGAGTTGATTGACAATCTTTTTCGCTGTTTTTGCGAACCAGGAAAGGACTCAGCATTGTTGATGCCCCCCACCTATGGAGCGTATCGCGTCTTTGCTGATATCAATGATGTAAAGGTAGAGAACGTTCCTTTGACGACTTCCTTTCAGATTGATTTTCCCTCTCTTGAATCCTATTTAGCTAAAGAAAAAGAGCAGCGCAGCAATGGCCGCTTGAAATTGCTTTTCGTGTGTAGCCCGAATAATCCTACTGGCAATGCTTTTCCCTTGGACCAGATCGAACGGGTTTGCCAATTATTCGATGGGATTACTGTTGTGGATGAGGCCTATTATGATTTCAGCGAGAAAGGTAGTGCAACGACTCTGCTTGAAAAATATCCGAATTTGGTAGTTCTGAGAACGCTTTCCAAGTGCTGGGCACTTGCGAGCGCACGCGTTGGAATTGCAATTGCAAGCGAAGAGCTTGTAGCGGTGCTTGGAAGTATGAAATATCCCTATAATCTGGGAACCCCCTCCCAAGCCCTTGCCTACAAGGCGATCGGCCGCAGCGATGAAGTACAAGCCGGTCTTGATCTCATACGCGATGAGCGGGAACGGATGAAGGGGCTTTTGGAAAACATAGCCTGCGTAACTGAGATTTTCCCTACTGATGCCAACTTCTTTCTGATCAGGGTGACCGATGCGGTAGGAATCTACCACTACCTTGCCAAAGATGGGATTATCGTTCGTAATAGAAGCAAAGAACTCAACTGCGAGAATTGTCTGAGAATTACCATTGGTAATAAGACTGAGAATGATACGTTGCTCGCCGCCTTATCTGCGTACAAGGAGCTTTGAGATGCATAAACGGGTGCTGTTTTTAGATCGTGACGGAATAATCGTTGAAGAGATGCAAGTCGATACCTTGGAAAAGATACAGTATATTCCGGGTGTGTTTGGTGCGCTTTCTCGATTACGGAGGGCTGGGAGTTGGTATTTTGCCATGGTCAGTAACCAAGATGGGGTGGGAACTCCATCCTTTCCCAAGGAAACCTTTGAAATACCGCACCAGAGGATTCTGGAAACACTCCGTGGCGAAGGGATAACCTTCGATGCAGAACATATCGATTTTTCCCTGCCTGAGGATAACTGCCCGGGAAGAAAACCAAAGATCGGGATGCTCGGAGAATACAAAGAGCAGAATTACGACCTGGAGCACTCGGTTATGATCGGAGACAGACTTACTGATATTCAGCTCGCAAAGAATTTGGGCTGCAAGGCAATTTGGTTTGTAAATCCCAAGCAAGCTAGTGAGCTTCCCGAAGAGTTTAAAGACGTTTGCATCTATGTCAATGACAACTGGGATGCCATTGCTTCCTTCTTGCTCGATGAGGATAATCTAGCTCCGAGGGTTGCTACCATAGATAGAAAAACCAAAGAGACTCAGATCTCATTGGTGCTCAACCTTGACGGCAGCGGCAGAGGATCGGTACAGACTCATATACCATTTTTTGATCACATGCTCGACCAAGTACTTAGGCATAGTGGATGCAATATTGAACTGCATGCACATGGGGATTTAGTGGTTGATGAACACCACACCGTTGAAGATGTAGGTATTGCCTTGGGCCAAGCTTTTGCTGCAGCCTTGGGCGATAAGAGGGGGATCAGCCGCTATGGGTTTGAGTTACTTACAATGGATGAAGTACTCGCCCAAGTTGCCTTGGATTTCTCAGGTCGTCCGTATTTTCAATGGAATGTTGAGTTCAAACGTGAATATATCGGAACATTTCCCACAGAAATGGTCGAGCATTTCTTCAAATCCTTCAGTGATAGTGCAAAATGCAATCTGTCGATGCAGGTAAATGAAGGGAATGCCCACCACCAGGCGGAAGCTTTGTTCAAAGCCTTTGCAAGGGCTTTGAGACAAGCGATTCACCGAAATCCTTACTCGATGGAGTTGCCTTCGACCAAGGGGGTCCTATGAACATAGCAATTGTAAAATATAATGCAGGAAACATTCGTTCGGTACTGTGTGCACTCAGCCGATTGGGATACGAGGCAAAAGTCACAGATGACCCGAAAGAACTGAATGAAGCCGACCGTGTTATTTTCCCTGGAGTTGGTGAAGCTTCCACTGCCATGGCTTATTTGAAAGAAAAAGGGTTGGATGAAGTACTACGAAACTTAAAGCAACCTTTTCTGGGCATCTGCCTCGGGATGCAATTAATGAGCAAATTCAGTGAAGAGCATGACACCCCGTGTCTTGGAATGTTCGATGTGGACTGCGTTAAATTTGTACTTCCGAAAGAATATAAAATCCCTCACATGGGTTGGAACACCATTACCTGTAATGATGATTCTTTGTTTGCAAACCTCAAGGAAGAACGATGGGCTTATTTCGTGCACAGTTATTATGTTCCTAAATGTGAACAAACCATTGGTAGCACTGAATACGGCGGCATTGAATTCTCTTCGGTCCTGCACAAAGATAACTTCTATGGTTGCCAGTTCCACCCCGAGAAAAGCGGTGATGTCGGGGAAACAATTTTGAAGAATTTCTTGGAGGAAGTATAATGCACATTATTCCTGCGATTGACATTATAGAAGGGAATGCTGTGCGTCTTACCCAAGGCCGGTATGATTCCAAAAAGATCTATGCTTCCGACCCCCTCGATTTGGCAAAACAGTTTGAAGCGCATAATCTTAAATATCTGCATTTGGTTGACCTCGACGGGGCGAAAGGGAAGGGCATCGTAAACCTGAAAACCCTTGAGCGCCTGGCCGCCAATACCAAGCTGATAATTGACTTTGGTGGGGGGATCAAGAAGAGTGAGGACTTGCAAGCGGCCTTTGACAGTGGAGCAAGCAAGGTTACCGTTGGTTCTATTGCAGTAAAAGACCCGGATTTGGTATTCTCATGGCTTGAAACCTATGGACCTGATCGCTTGATCCTTGGCGCTGATGCAAAGGATGGTATGATCCAGAGCGCTGGTTGGCTGGAAGCAAGTGATAAGGAAGTTGGCGCTTTCATCGATTTTTATCATAAGAAAGGGATGAAACAAGTAGTCTGTACTGATATTGCCAAGGATGGAATGCTAGCCGGTCCTTCGACAGATTTGTATAAGAGACTGCTTTCCGCGCAACCCGATATTCAGCTCATTGCATCGGGTGGAATTGCCTGTCTTGATGATTTATATGGACTCAAGGATGCCGGCCTGTATGCAGCTATTGTGGGAAAGGCTATCTACGAGGGAAGGATCAGCTTGGAAGAGTTGTCAGCCTTCACGGAGGTGTAAGATGTTAGCAAAACGAATCATACCTTGTTTGGATGTCCGTGATGGACGTACGGTTAAGGGTATAAACTTTATTAATCTTAGAGATGCCGGAGATGCGGTAGAGCTTGCAGAAGCCTATAGCAGGTATGGAGCTGATGAGCTGACCTTTCTTGATATTACAGCCACGGTGGAAAACCGTGGTACTTTCCGCACCTTGGTACGCAGTATAGCCGATCATATTGGAATTCCCTTTACAGTCGGTGGCGGTATCAGAACAGAAGATGATGTGGCGGCCCTTTTGGATAGTGGGGCTGATAAGATTTCCATCAACAGCCAAGCGGTTGCCAAGGCTTCTGTCATTGATGATTTAGCTTTACGCTTTGGTTCTCAGTGTGTTGTCTGTGCTATTGATGCCCGACGTAATCCTGCCTTCGATAAGGATGGACAGGATGGATGGGAAGTATACGTCCATGGTGGACGAAAGAGTACCGGTATTGAGGTCATTTCTTGGGCCAAAGAAGCCTACAGCCGTGGAGCTGGTGAGATACTTCTGACCAGTATGGAACATGACGGGGTGAAGCAGGGATTTGCTGTGGATTTGACCCGTCGTGTATCAGAAGCTGTCGGTATTCCAGTCATTGCCAGTGGTGGAGCTGGTACCATGGAGCATTTTACAGAAGTATTTACTGAAGGGAAGGCTGATGCGGCCTTAGCTGCCTCAATTTTTCACTTTCATGAAATTGATATACCAGAGTTGAAGATTTTTCTCGCTCAACATGGTATAACTATGCGTAAGCAGTAGTAAGGAGAGGGAAGAGTATGGCTCTTGATTTCGAAAAGCAGGGTGGATTGGTCCCTGCAATCATCCAAGATGCAGTCACTAACAAGGTGCTGATGCTGGGATATATGAATGAAGAATCACTGAAGGTAACACGTGATCGTAATTTGGTGACCTTCTGGTCCAGAAGTCGTCAGACACTGTGGACCAAAGGTGAAACAAGCGGAAATTATCTTGAAGTGAGAGAGATCATCGAGGATTGTGACAAAGACACACTTCTGATAAAAGCAATCCCAACAGGTCCGGTTTGTCATACTGGTCAGGATACTTGTTTCAATGAAGTGAATAATCCTGAGGATATTCCTGCCACTGAATTCTTATTTTATTTGGAGCAGGTAATTCATGATCGTAGGGATTTCCCCCAAGAAGGTTCCTATACGAATCATCTATTCAGTAGGGGAATCAATAAGATCGCCCAAAAGGTAGGTGAGGAAGCTGTTGAATTGATCATCGAGAGCAAGGATGACAACAAGAGCTTGTTCCTCGGAGAAGCTGCCGACCTGATGTACCATTATTTAGTATTATTGACTCAGAAGGACATTAAACTCAGTGAAGTTGTTGAGGTCCTCAAGGGCAGACACAGCCGCTAAGCTCATAAAACTACATACAAAGAAACCCTCCTACAAAAAAGGAGGGTTTCGTATTTGTAATGAAATGATTAATCAAATCTTCTCTTATCCGAAAATATAGGAAGTCATAGAAAGGCTTCCCATCGTGCAGGCACGGTTGAAAACCTCCACAGGTTCATCTTTTCCGACTGCTCCCAGAATATGGCATAGAGGATCGTAATGGTCTCGGGTAGGAACAGCCAGTCGTCCAGCTTCATGAGTCAATGGAGCTTCTAATACGGTCTCGTGTTCACCGGAAAGTATTGCGTTATAAATATAGTCATCAAAGGAATGTGCCCAAGCAAAGCCGTCATTCTGCATGGAAACACGACCGAGGTTGTGCACAATGTTTCCTGATCCAACGATCAAAACGCCTTCTGAACGCAATGCTTTGAGAGCTGTCCCTAATTCATATTGCATTTGTGTAGACATGGTTCTATCAATTGCTAATTGGAAGGTAGGGATTTTGAGTTCTGAGGGGTACATATACTGGAGGACGCTCCAAGCCCCATGATCGAGCCCCCACGCTTTGTCCTCCTCTACAGAAACGGGTAACATTTCTGCAACTTTTTTTGCAAGGGTAGGATTGCCGGGAACATCATATTCAATGGCATATAACTCTGGGGGAAATCCATAGAAATCATGGATGGTTTTTGGTTTTGCCGTTACTGCTACCATGCTTTCAGATCGGTACCAGTGCGCCGAGATACAAAGAATAGCCTTTGGAATCCCACATTGCTCTCCCATGGAAATCCAAGATTTTGTAAATTCATTGTGTTCAATTGCATTCATGGGTGAACCATGGCCTACAAATACCACTTTCTCCATGCTGTGTCTCCTCTGTTTGATCAATAAAACATGGTAAATTGGAAAAATTCCAATACAGAGTATACCACAAATCTGGCAGTATGTAGTAATGAGAGATTCGGTTCTTGAGTAAAATTCTGAGTAAAGTTTGACAGGTGATTCCTACATCTCTATACTATCACAATCTCTAAAAATTCCTTCTAACATTTGAGGTTGTATGACGATACAGTTTTATGAATCCATTGTGGGGAAAGAAGTTGAGCAGGACATCTGGCAAATTCTCTGTGCTTGCAGCAACGAATTTGTTCCCCCTTTGACTTCTCGAGAAAGTTCAACTCAGAAAAATTTAAATGGAAATACTACGCAGATAGAAAAACCCTACACCTATTTTAATGGCATGAAGAAACAACCTTTTTTAGTAGCTTCAATAGATGGCCAAACTGCAGCATTCATGACGTTTATTCATAATTATCATTGTGACGAATTGTCTGCGATTGGTTCATCCAATTACATTACCACAGTTTGTGTCTCCCCTGAGTTCAGAGGTAAGGGTCTCTTATCTATGTTTTATAATTATATGGAACATGACCTGCCTGAATCTTTTCGATTGACATATTTGTCAACACGAACCTGGTCAACCAATCTGATCCAAATCAAATCCCTTGCAAAACGAGGGTATACCAAAGCTACCGTTTTGAAGGATCACAGGGGAAAAGGAATCGATACTGTTTATTTTTATAAACAGATCTAAATGGAATGCTTTTCAAATATGTCTCTAATCTAGATATGAATTTTGTTACATTTTTGTAACTGGAACCTAAAGCTATTTTATGGGTAGATTGTTCCCGTAAAGCATTGACAGCAATTAAATAAAGCTGTCTGGGGTAAAGAACCGGACGTTCTTCATCTAGGGCGTATGAATGTACGTCCTATTCAATATCCTTTCTGTAGACTTGCCACTGCGAAAGAGGTTTTCCCCCGGACTTTTTGTAAAAAGTTTGGGCTTCCGTATTCCAGTCCAAAACAAACCACTCGATGTAGGCGCAGTTTTCCCTCTTTCCCCAATCTTCCAGGTAGGCAAAGATGGCAGTGCCAATACCTTGCTTCCTGAATTTTGGGTTTACAAACAAGTCCTCGATAAACAACCCGGAAATTCCGTTGAAGGTAGCATAGGTCGGGTACCAGGTCGTAAAAGCAACCACCTGATTATCCTTTTCGACAAACAGTGCATGAACACGCTGCTTTTCGAAATAGTCAATCCTGATACTCTCTAAAGTTGCCAGAACCTGGTCTTCTAGTTCCTCATACGAAGCTAATGCTAAAAGCTGGTCTCGAATGAGTGCTTCATCTCCGGGTTTTGCCTCTCGAATAGTGAATAAACTACTCATTTGTGGCAGGACCCACTGCTGCATGCGGAGCAGCCTGATCCTATCTTTGTGTTGGCGAGCATTTCATACCAGCTACCCAGTTCTTCATATTCGCCAGCTTCGATTTCATCATAGGCCTTCAGTTTCATGCTGTTTACAGCATTACCCAGATCGAAATCTGAGAAGTTAAACCCTGACTCCTTAATATAGGAGACCATTTCGCAAGTGGAATCGAATAGATACAAACTCTTGCGGAAACTCCCGTCCATTTTGCACTTTTCTAGAAATTTACAAGCATCAAGTACTGCCATCGTGACCTCCAAAACCTTTAAGGTGATATTTTGCAACCCGCAATCGCAGGATACGTTCTGTGACTCCAAGCCTCTCAGCAGTCTTGGCAATGCTTCCATCGAACTGCTGCAGCTCTTCTTTGATGATTTGTACCTCGTACTCATCTAACATATCGGTAAGAGTTTCCTTCTTTGCTGAGGTAGAATACTCCACCGAATGCAGACAAGGGGGTAGATGATAGGTATGTATCGTTTTATCTGGGGCTAAAATAACAGCCCGTTCAATGGTATTTTCCAATTCCCTGACGTTGCCAGGCCAGTTGTATTGGACCAAGAGGTCGATGGCCGCACTCGTGAGACGTTCGGTGTTTTTACCATATTCCTTGGCATATTTTTCTACAAAGTGGTTTGCCAAGAGGATAATGTCTGTCTTCCTCTCCCTCAATGGTGGAACAACCAACGGAAATACATTGAGACGGTAATAGAGATCCTCGCGGAACCTTCCTTCCTTGATTAGGGTAGGAAGATCGCGGTTTGTAGCAGCGATAATGCGGATATTGACTCTGATCGTCTTATTTCCACCAATTCGTTCGAATTCCCTTTCTTGGAGAATTCGCAGGAACTTTGCTTGTGCAGAAAGAGGCATTTCACCAATTTCATCAAGGAAAATGGTTCCTCCTTCTGCCATTTCAAACTTTCCTTTATGCTGGTTTTCTGCTCCTGTAAACGATCCCTTCTCATGACCGAATAAGGTGCTTTCTATCAGGGTCTCTGGGATAGCTGCACAGTTGAATTTGATAAAAGGCTTGTCGGAACGCGCAGAATTGTAATGGATTGCATGGGCAAATTTTTCCTTGCCGACTCCGCTTTCCCCAAGTAAAAGAACCGTCGCATTAGTCTTGCTGACCTGTTCCATCTCACGATAGAGAGAACGCATCATCTTGGAGTTTCCTACGATGTTCTTAGGCCTGTACTTGTCTTGCAACTCTAATTGCAGACGAGAGTTTTCTTTCTTTAGGTCTTCCAATTCTTCTTGGGTGACCTGCCTAAGCCTGACGGCTTGGCTGATTGAGGAAGCAATGATGGAAAAGAGCTTTACCATGGATTGGAGCTGTTGGTGTGAGGCATGAGGAATGTCAACTCCAATGGTTCCGATGACCTCGCTTCCTACCTTGATAGGTACACAGAGGAAGGATATCTCATGGGTATCGAATTTCTTGCGTGCCTTGGTCCGATCAAGAAAGAGCGGTTCCTCATCGATACGCGGTACGATTTTAGGGTTTCCGGTTTCGATGACCCTGCCGGTGATTCCTTCTCCGAACTGGTAATGCCCACGTTTTACTTCCGTTTGGTCATAACCCCATGCTTCCTCGATAGCGATATCGCTGGAATTTCTGTTGAGGATAGTAATCGTTCCTCTGAGGATCGATAGTTCGCGGGCAATGATCTCCAAAACAGAGGAGAGTATGCTCTTAATCGCAACACCTTCCGCCAGAATGGTGCCAATCTCATACAGGAGTCTGAGCTCACAACATGAATGATCGGCATAGTTTCCTGAGCAGGTGGTTGAAAGTATTGGTTTTGTTTTAATGAAGTAGTCTGGCTGTACAGCCATAAGTTCTCCTCCCATTATCCTTATCTAATTAAATAAGGGGTCGTCAACTACGCTGTTGCCAATTATTTATGTATATATTGACCCAATATGGGATAATTCGAACTTTGTGTCAATCATTAGGCTCAATTCTTTTTATTTTTTTAAAAAGTTACATAAATGTCAGAGGTATTTTAGGGATTTTACAAAAATGTAAGTCATTCTACTGGTCAAAAAATATGCGAAAACAGG
>QJZS01000209.1 GCA_003247345.1 Spirochaetales bacterium | reverse complement strand
AATCTGTTTTTCCTTGCATGGCAGCATGCGTGTAGATGGAATTGGGGAAGCCGAAGGCGATTTGCTCAAAGCAATCAGGGAGATTCAACCGAATGTACCGTTAATCACTGCTTTGGACATGCATGCTACCATCACCGACGATATGCTCAATAACGCCGATGGCTTTGTAGGGTATAAATGCGCTCCACATACCGATACATTCGAGACCGGGGTGCATGCAGCCTCCATGATCATTGATGTATTGGAAAACGGTGCAAAGCCAGTCATGGAAACCGTGCGTATTCCTATGATCGTTGCAGGTGAACAGTCTGAGACCAGTGTGGAACCAATGGTCAGTTTGATGGCTCAGCTCAAAGATCTTGAGAAGCAACCATCGATTATGGCAGCTTCCTATCTTCTTGGTTTCCCTTGGGCCGATACTGCTCCCGATAGCATTGTTGCCCTCGTTGTAGCCAACAATGACAGGGATAAGGCAAAAACAGTAGCCCTGCAGTTGGCAAAGAACCTGTGGAGCAGAAAAGCAGATTTCAAATTTTACAATGAGACACATATGCCCGAGAAAGCTCTTGAAGTTTGTCTTGAGAGGACCAAGGACAGTGCTCCAGTGGTCATCAGTGACAGTGGAGACAACCCAACCGCCGGTAGCAGCGGGGATGTGACCAACTTCTTGAAGATTATGCTTGCCAGCAAGGAAGCTTCCTCTCTTAATCCTCCTGCCGTGTATCAATGCTTCTATGATCCTGCTTTGGTTTCAGAAGCATTCAGACAAGGTGTTGGTGCTACGTTTGAAGGTTCTGTCGGTGCTGCTTTTGATACCGTCAAAAGTACTCCTGTTACCGGAACTATGACCGTCAAAGCCTTGAAGAAAGAATGGAAAGGCAATCTGGATGGGAGTGGGGTCGATATGGCATTGGTCCACGTTGGAGGAATCGATGTAGTTGTTACCGCCCTCCATGTGGGAGCGTATGATCCTGAGATGATGAGAGCTTTGGGTGTAGTGCCTGAAGAAAGAAAGTTGATCATCGTGAAGCTCGGATATTTGGAACCCGAGATCAGAGCGATCAGCAACTATTCTGTCATGGCACTAACTGATGGATCTACCAACGAAGTGTTGGAGAATCTTCCTTTCACCAAATTGCCTCGACCTGTCTATCCTCTGGATAAAGACGCCAAGGCTGATTGGGAATAAAATCATATTGCTTGGATTAAGATGTGCCCTATCAGGAAATTGGTAGGGTATTTTTTATCCTAGTGCAACATCGAGGAACATCATCAACGCAAAGCCCCCCATGGCACCCCAGGTCGCATAGTGCGAATGGCTTTCCATATGGGATTCTGGAACGAGTTCTTCCACTACGACATAGATCATTGCACCTGCTGCAAAAGCAAGGGCATAGGGTAAGAGCGGTCTGATAAAGATTACCGCAAAAGCTCCCAAGACACCTGAGATCGGTTCAACCATGCCTGACAGCTGACCAAACCAGAAGGCTTTGAGCCTGCTCATCTTCTCTTTTCTCAGGGGTACCGAGACGGCTGCTCCTTCAGGGAAGTTCTGTAATCCGATACCAATTGCCAAGGCAACGGCACCTGCAACGGTCGCAGCCGGAAATCCTGCAGCAGCTGCTCCGAAGGCAACACCTACAGCCAAGCCTTCAGGAATATTGTGTATGGTGATGGCAAGCACTAAAAGAATGCTTCGTTTCCAAGAAGTCTTGATTCCTTCAGCCTCGGTAATTGCAAATCCTGGGTGGAGGTGGGGAAGAAGTTTATCCACACCAAACAAGAAAATACCACCAAGGAGAAATCCTGTGAGGGCAGGAAGCCAAGAGGGTACCCCCATTTCCTCAGCCATCGTGATGGACGGAGCTAGGAGTGACCAGAAGCTTGCTGCGATCATGACTCCGGCGGCAAAGCCCATCATGATATCAAGCGGTTTTTTGGAAATCTTCTTGAAAAAGAATACCATAGCCGCTCCCAAGGCGGTTACGAACCAAGTAAATAGGGTTCCCATCAATGCTTGGACTACTGGTGGGAATTGAGATATCCACTCTATCATGTTGACTCCTTTTGCCCAGTATAGTCGTATTGACAATAGCGATTCAAGGAAATAAAACTGTTTTGAGACAGTGCAGATAAACCAATGAGAGGTCGATTATCAGCTGAATTTTCTGATTTTCAGGATATTTTTATTTAATGTAGGCAGGACTATTTTACGATACCTAAATTGTTTTGCAGCCTTTTCAATCTCTGGATGTGCCGCGAAGAAGGAGTCGGGATCATCAAAGACTTCATCTAAATTGGAAATTGCTTCGTATTGAATTCCTGTATGGTGGCCTTCCCAATTGATCGAGGGATTGCGAAAATGCAAAACAGCAATTCCGTATCCATAAAAACTACCCATGTAATTTACAAATTTCATTTGCAAATTCCGAAGATACGGACGGTCAATAATATGGCCACCTAGCACGATCCATTGCCCATTGAAATAAATTTCTGCTGCAGCGAAAGGAAATTGATTCAAGCAAAGAGGGAAGGAAAGACGACCCAGCAAACCCCGAAAAATAACTTTATTGATTGTACCTGCCTTTACCCGGGCAGGAATTCCAACTGCACGTAATAGTGCAATTAAAAGGGTAGTTTTAATGAGGCTGTTCCCCATTCCCACGTTTAGTACTTCAGATGCACCAATATTGAATTTGGTATGATACCCATACTGAATATCATCTCGTACATATTCATATATCGCACCGATTCTTTCTGATATCGAGTCAAGCTCCAGCCACTTGTGTTGCTGTATCAATGATTTGATTTCTGAACTATCGAAGTCTAGTAATGGTGTAGTGTGCAAGTACTGTTCCAAAAACTGTTCGTCAAATAAGTCCACGTAAAATCCTTTACTATTTTTGTTGCTTATTATAAGGAAACTAGCATACATATGCTAGTTCCTTAATTAATTTATTATTAGACAGTCTCCTCTTGGTGTACTAGGATAGAGAAAGGAGGCTCGTGATGGATACGCTGCATGCACTAATGAAAGGACCACTTCCACCGCTTTTTTTCTGTATTGGGAATCCTGTAGTGGGAAATCCAACCCAATATATGATGGAACAAGCATTTAAATCGCTTGATTATCCAGGACAGTATATCACGTGTGAAATTAATCCGAAAGATTTGAAAACAAGCCTGGAAGGTTTAAAAGCTTTAAATGTAAAAGGCGGTAATGTAACAGCTCCTTTCAAGCAGAAGGTGTTTCCCTATCTTGATGCACTAAGCGAAAGTGCCAGATTGAGTACTGCCGTGAACTGTATCATCATCAAAGACGATGGCTCTTACCTTGGGGATAATACTGATGGGAAGGGTTTCTTGGAATCTTTGGTACAGAAGGTAGGAAATCTAGACCATAAGAAAGTACTGCTTTTTGGTGCAGGAGGAGCAGCCTCGGCTATCGCATCCGAATTAGTCCTTGCAAAGGTAGAAGAACTGACGTTGGTAAATAGGAACAAGGAAAAGGCAGAAAATCTTGCTTCTCGCCTTACTGGGATTACGAAGACCAAAGTTTCTGTAAAACCTTGGGAAGGTATCTATCTGATCGATGAATCGGATTTGGTGGTGGTTCAAGCAACCAGTGTCGGTCTATTTGACGAGAAAGCCTGTATCGATGTGGAGTTCTCAAAAAATTTGGGAAATGTCATTGCTTGCGATGTAGTATTCAATCCTATCGAGACCGCCTTTTTGAAAAAAGCTAAACAAGCAGGGTGCGAAACCCTCGATGGGCTGGGGATGTTGGTAAACCAAGGGGCGATAGCCATCAAGAGTTGGACTGCTCAGAATCCCGATAGAGCTATTATGAGAGAAGCGCTTACCGAGGCGTTTGCAATCTGAGCTTAAAGAGCGTACTATCAGCGGATATGAATTACTACTTCATAGCCTGTAGGACAGGCGGGGAACTGAGGGTGAAAGAACACCTCCTCAAGTACTTTGACAGGGAGCTTGAGGATGAGGTTGATATTTGTGTTCCCATGCGCCGCATGATCGACCGTCGTAAGGGAAAGAAGATCATGACCGATCACCCGATTCTGCCTGGCTACCTGCTTATTTCTTCCGATATTTCTTTGGATGATTTTTGCTCTGATGTGCATCGTCTTCCTGGCTGTTACGGATTCCTCCGGAATTTGGATAAGTCGATAGAACTGCATGGGCCAGACTACGAGTACGCAGCCTGGATCATGCACAACCAAGGTACCATCCAGCCTTCGAAGGTGGTATATAAAAAAGGAGAACCGATTAAAATTATCGAAGGGCCGATGAAGGATTTCATGGGCACTATTGTAAAAGTCGATTATAGACATAATAGGGTAGTTGTCGAATTTGAGTTTGCGCAGGTCATTAGGCAAGTAAGCATGCCTGTAGAGTTCATAACTCTCGATAATTAAGGTCAAATTTGGCGTTTTTCTTTTCTGATGTTCGTTTACACAACGTATTGTGCGTGGTATAGTAGCGCTACCTACCTTCCTATGTCACATCCTAGTTATTCTTCTTCTCTTGCCTGCATAGGAGTAGAACGAAATCAAAATCGGGGTTTTTTTGATGAGTGAAATGGCGAAGAGTCGATATATACGATGGGCTTTATTGATGATCATGGATGCACTGCTGCTCCTGATCTCGGGGTTTTGCGCTTCTTGGGTAGTCTTCCAAGCTTTTCCTTTTCAGTTTGATTCCTTTATCTACTTCAATATACTTGCTACTGTTCTGGTGCTGTTTGCCGTCAGATTTTATCATATCCGTATTAGTGAAAGTTCCCTTGATTTGATTGGGCGGTCTTTAGCCGCATTCTTGCCGGTAGCTGTCGTAGGTATTGTAGTTGCTGGTTTCTATCTTGGTTTTACCAGCAAGATGATTCCATTCATGGTCACCTCTGACATATTTGGGTATATGGCTGTACTCGGGGTACGGGTGCTGTTTCGTTCTGCTTTGATTTACAAAAACAAGCAAAATAGTGCTGGTTTGCCTACTGCGGTTGTGTATGGAGCAGGGGAACTTGGAACGACCCTGGTTCGCCAATCGCAAAAGGGAAAATTAGCCTACCATATCATTGGATTGGTTGACGACAACCTCTATCTGCAAGGCACCTATATTCTTGGTGTAAAGGTATATGGGTCAGTAGAAGATTTAGCTACCGTTTTATGCAAGCATAAGGCAAAAGCTCTCATTATTGCCATCTCTCATATTGATCATGAAAAAATGTTGGCAGCAGTCGAGGCTGCCACCGATTGTGGTTGTGAAATTAAGGTCATTCCATCCTTGTTTGAGAATCAGGAAGCACAGAAAGAGCTTGATCTGAGAAACCTTGATTACGCCGACCTGCTTGGTCGTCCTTTGATTAATATCGATAAGGAACCCATCAAGCAAATGGTCAGAGGAAAGCGTGTCCTTGTTACAGGGGCTGGTGGAAGCATCGGCAGTGAGATATGCAGGCAGCTACTTTCTTATGATCCTGCGCAGTTGATCTTGCTCGATATCGATGAGACTGAGCTCCACGATCTCTCCCTTCGGTTGCATAATTTCCAGAAGGAGTGGAGTGATCTTGTGGTTCCTGTTGTGTGTGATATCAAGAACCGTAAGAAGCTCGATAGAATCATGGAGCAGTATCATCCCCAGCTACTCTTCCATGCTGCAGCTTACAAGCATGTCCCGCTTCAGGAGCTCTATCCTGAGGAAGCAATCACCAACAATATCGTCGGTTCCTATGCAGTTCTTAAAAGTGCAAAGGAACATCATGTAGAGAAGATTGTTGTTATCTCTACTGATAAAGCAGTCAATCCTACCAACGTCATGGGAGCAACCAAACGTGTTGTTGAGTTGATGGCTGGTATGCTCAATTGCCAAGAGACAGAAATAGTGTGTGTCCGTTTTGGTAATGTACTAGGAAGCAGGGGAAGCATGCTTCCTTTATTTATGGACCAGATCAAGGCTGGTGTTCCTATTACAGTCACCCACAGAGAGATCATTCGTTACTTCATGGCTATCCCAGAGGCTGTTGGACTTGTTTTCAAAGCAGCATCCATGGCAAAGGGAGGAGAAGTGATGGTATTGGATATGGGCCAGCCCGTGAAAATCTATGATTTTGCCAAGAAACTGGTGAAATTCTATGGGGACAGCAAGAGCCAGGTTATTGTTACAGGATTGCGTCCTGGTGAGAAACTCTATGAAGAGTTGCTTGCCGATGCCGATACCACCATTCCTACCGAGGAAAAGTTGGTCTTCAAAGCAAAAGTAGAGGCCCAAAAGCTTTCAGAACTTTCTTTCTTGAACCACTATCTGACTGGGTTCCAAACGGAAAGCCCTGAGGGGATGCTGAAGATGCTCCATGAGCTGGTGCCTGAGTTCAAAGACCCTAAGATGTAAGATCACGATATCAATAACTCTAGGTCAGAGAACAGACAAATCATAAAAGTGGTGCTAGACTATTCTTATGAACGGAAGAAAACGAATGTTGTTGCTTTCGATTGTTCTCTTGTGTCTTTTGGCTTCATCTCTGGTAGCCGTTCCAAACGAATACTCAAATTCACTTGGTGTACAAGTAGGCAGACTTTCCGGTGTGGGGCTGAGTTATCAGAAATGGACTGATACCCTTGGCTATGAGATAGCCGGAGGCGTACTAGCGCATCCTCTCATGGAGAATGGCTCTGACCAACTTGCGTATATCATTGGTCTTCAGGCGATGTACCCAGTAGTTTCTCACGAGGTGAACTCTTGGTTGGAAGGAACCTTGTATATCGTAGGGGGAGTTAATCACCAAGGCTATCGTGAGGCAGTAGAGACTCCTGCTGATTCCGGCCTCTATGTAGCCGGGGACCTGATGCTTGAGGTCCTCGTCGGTGGCGGTATCGGAGTGGAAACTATCTTCTTTACTCATTTCGCCATCTGTACAGAGTTTGTCTATATGGGACGATATGAGATCAACAGCGGTACGATGAACCTTGAAATGCAACCACAGCTAAGTGTGAGGTATCGATTCTAAGTATGCAAACAGAGAACAGCAGAAGGAAATCCCTCTGCTGTTCAAGCAATACTGTTAAGGAGTCAAAATCAGTCTTTTAAGAACGCTGCAACCTGTGCAATACAAAGCTTGGGGCTCGAGAATACGGGAATTCCGAGTTTCTCATTAATAGCCTCTTCCATATGTGCCATGGAAGCTTGTGCCAGTACACATACATCAGCTTGTGCTGCGTTGTCCGACAGTTCTAATACCAAGCGGTCATGGGTCTCTTTGTCACCAGCTCTGAGCGCAGCAATAGCATCCATGTTGACGAAGGAGGAAACAGAAACTTCCTTACCCATAGCCTTGGCTGTGCTCTGTAGCTTGGTGACCGTTGGAATAACCGTACTTTCTGCTGTTGCTAGCACCACGATGTTCTTACCGCTCTCTACAGCCTTTTTCGCCATAGCCTCATCAATGGTGATGATGGGGGTGGTGAATTGATTGCGAAGCCTCTCAACTACAGGAGAGAGGGTGGAGCAGCTTACTACCACCACATCACAACCAGTAAGAGCGGCATTCTCAATGTCGTTGCGAAGCCGTTTTACATTTGTTTCGGTGAACGTACCGGTTTCGATCGGGTTGGTTGCAAGAAAGTCATCAAGGATGTTGTGGATGATAACTTCTTGGTCGAGGCCGGCTCTAAGCTGGCTCTCGAACCCTTCAAAAACCGACGCTACGGTATGAATCAATGCAATTCGTTTCATATTATGCCTCGATTGCTTTCTGCCATGCACTGGTGATCTTCTGATAAGCAACCTGTGCAGACAATTCCTGAGAAACACCAGGGTAGGCAGTCATCTCTAGTGATATGCACTTCTTATCTGTAGTTGGCTTATTGCTCAGGTAGCCCAAGGAAATAAGCTCCTTGAAGAAGAGGGCCGCCTCATCAACATCATATTCACCATCAGCAATACCAATTGGGGGATGGAAGTGTCCGAAGAGCGGATTCTTCTCATTTCTGATAATTGCATTTCCCATGTGGATGTGACCGATACCGGTCTTATAAGCAAGCTTTAATGCTTCGATCTGGTCTTCTTCCATCAAAGGCATGTGGGCAGTATCGAAGAGAACCTCTACATTGTCGTGCCCCAAGCCTCTCATCTTCTCGATGAAAGCACAAATTTCTGTGGTAGGACCGAGCAGAAGATTCTTGAACTTTCCGCGTTCTACAGGTTCAAGCGTCAGCACTATACCTGCCTGCTTTGCATAAGTAGCGAGGTCGACCATGTAGTCGGTGAAGTACTCCATGGTCGCCTCACGTTTTTCCTTTCCATGATCCATGCCACTGGTCATCCCAATGACTTTCGACCCTGCCTCGTGGGCAAAATCGACATGCATTTTTGCCAAATCGAGGGCTTGTTTGCGGTACTGGGGATTCTCGTTGCCCGGATCGAACTCGCCGCCCAACTGGAAATCGACGGTGAAGTTGTAGTTGATGATTTTTCCTTCTTCCTTGGCAATGTTAATCTCTGCCTTACGGATTTTTTCATCCGTGGAGAGGAATGTCTCGAGGGTTTCGTAGCCTGGAAGCTTTGCACACTTGGCAAAGGCTGCAAGGTGCCTTTCCTGACTTATCACAGCTTCAGGGTAGAGCAATGCCACACTGGTTCCGAATGCGAAGTAATCTTTTATATCGATCATAATCGTAGCTCCTTAAACTTGTAATGCTTTTGCATTGACCGTATTTCTTGGTACGGCTCCAGTGGTAACGATGGTATTCATTCCATCAATCAATTCTTCGAGCATGTTCAATCGAATCTCTGCGAGGTTGGTTGAGATATGCGGAGTGATGACAATGTTTTCAAGGCTTCTGAGAGCCTCGGAAACATTAGGTTCTCCCTCGAATACATCCAAACCAGCTCCTCTGATCGTGCCGTTCTTCAGGGCTTCTACCAGTGCAGCTTCCTCTACGATGGGTCCGCGTGAAGCGTTTACCAGATAGGCACTGCTCTTCATCAAGGAAAGGGTCTTTTCATTGATGATATGATGGTTTTCCTTGGTGTACGGCAGATGCAGACTTACTACGTCAGACTTTGCCAATAGTTCTTCCAAAGGAACCGACGCAGGACTGTAGGGATCGGTATGAATGATATTCATCCCAAAGGCTGAAGCAAGGTGCCCCAGTTGTTTCCCGATACGTCCGTATCCTACGATTCCAAGGGTTTTACCGCCGAGGGTCATGTCAGCATAGCTGAGCAGTTCCTTTGGACAGATTCCTGTTTTCCTAAGCTGTCGGTCATACCTGACCGTTGCTCTGGTAATACCCAAAATGAGGGAGAACGTGTTCTCTGCAGTAGGATTTACCACAGCTGTCGGGGTGTTCAGCACGGGGATGCGACGTTTTGTTGCCTCAGTCACATCGACATTGTCAAATCCCGAACCTAGGTTGCCTAGGTATGCAAGCTTGGATGCCAGATCGAACTCTTCCTTTCTGAAGGGAGTATCTGCGATGCAGATAAAGCCGTCGAGATCGGGAAGAATTGCATGGATTTCTTCCTTGGAAAAGGATTCAAGCAAGTTCTTCGGCATGACCAAATCAAAGTCACTGAGTTTGTCTGCAACTGTATCAAGGGGCAGGTTGTGTGATAACCCTAATTTTTTCTTCATTTGCTCATCCTGGCTTGTTTGATTTGTTTCACCGCCGTTTTTATGATCGGCCAGAAGAGGGAGATCAAGGCAATGAAGATGAAGGTGGCGGCAATAGGACGAGTAAAGAAGATGGAGTAACTTCCATGGCTCATGACCAGACTTCTTCTGAAGTTTCCTTCTGCCATAGGACCGAGGATCAAGGCAAGAACGATAGGTGAGAGCGGGAAGCCGCCCTTGCTCAGAACGTAGCCTACGATACCGGCAACAAACATAACAATGACATCGTCGAAGTTTGTGTTGATTGCAAAAGAACCGATGACACAAAGAACCATGACAATCGGAACCAAGACTTGCTTGGGAATGTTGACGATCTTTACGAAGTTCTTAACGTTGCTCAGTCCGAGTGTCAGCATGACGAAGTTTGCAATGAAGAATCCTACAAACAAGGTCTTTACTGTTACTGCATTTTCGACAAACAGCTGTGGCCCTGGGGTAAGGTTGTACATCATCAAGGCACCGAGCAAAACTGCAGTGTTGGAGTCACCGGGTATACCCAAGGTAAGCAGAGGAATGAGAGCTCCACCGGTTGTTCCGTTGTTGGAAGCCTCCGGGGCTGCAATCCCTTCAGGAATACCGGTTCCAAACAACTCAGGATGTTTGGACAAGCGCTTTTCCATATCGTAGGAAACAAAGGCGCTGATATCACCGCCGGCTCCTGGGACAATTCCGATAAAGGTTCCTGTAATACCTGCCCTGATGGCAGTAGGAAGAATCTTCAAGAAGTCCTTCATGGAAATCTTAGCACGCTTGAGTGATTTTGTATCGATGGAGTTGTTGACCATCAATTCTTCAACACTGGTCAAACATTGGCTCATTGCAAACAGACCGACCAATACAGGGATGAAGGAAAGACCGTTCATCAAGAAGATTGAACCGAAGGTGAATCGGGAGTACCCGGAGATGTTGTCCATACCGATAAGAGAGACCATCAAGCCGAGTAGACCGGAGATCAAACCCTTGGTAAGGGAGTTTGCACTGATACTGGAGATGATGCTGATACCGAAGAAAGCAAGGGCGAAGGTTTCAGGAGCACTGAATTTCAGAGCCATGCTTGCCAAGGTAGGGGCAATGAACACAAGCATCAAACCGCTGATCATACCGCCGGTTGCACTTGCTATGGTTGATATACCCAAGGCTCTTCCCGCTTCTCCTCGCTTGGTCATCGGGAATCCATCGAGCGTCGTTGCTGCTGCAGAGCTGGTTCCCGGAGTATTGATCAATATTGCGGTAATGGATCCACCGTAAATACCACCTACAAACTCTCCGATGAGGAGCATCATTCCAACCTGCGGTTCGAATTTGAATGTCAGGGGCATCAGAAGGGCAATACCCATGGTAGAGGTCAAACCTGGCATTGCCCCAATGGCGATACCAGCACTGACACCTGCGAAAATTGCGAGTAAAACTTGCCAAGAAAATACATTCTGGAGAACTTCTACGATCATACGTTACCCCTTAGAAGAAAATGCCAGTAGGAAGGCTTACTGACAGGAATTTCAAGAACACGAAATACAACACTGCAGTAGTAACCAAACTGGTTAGTATCAATGTTGATTTCTTCCGGACACCAAAGTAGAACATGATGGAGAACAGGAACATTGGGGTGGAAATGAGGAATCCCAAAATATTGATGAATACCATGTAGGCAATGATGATCAAAGCTGAAATAAGAATTCGTTTTATCGTTGCAGGATCGGTTTTTTCATTTTCCTCGACTTTATCATGTCGAGTATGCACTATCTGAATGATTGAAAGTGCAATTAACAGGACTCCAAGCAAAATGGGGAAGAATCCTGGTCCCAGAACACCATTGGTTCCGGCGGGGAACTGCTTAGCAGTAAAAATTACGTAGATTCCCAAAAGAATCATAAGAGAGGAAAAAATCCGACTAATTTTAATCATAGTGAGCTCCATAACATAGACAAAAGGGGTAGGCTACAAGCCGTACCCCTTTTGATACAATACTGATTATTTCTTAAGTCCAAGCTGGACAGCCATATCGGCATAGATCTTTTCTTCACGAGCCATCTGTGCTCCGAAGTCTGCACCGGTCTTGAAGTCTTTGGTGTAGTGCTTTTCTTCCATGAACTTGGTGATCTCAGGGCTGTTGAGAACAGTCTCGAAAGCGTCACTGAGGGTCTTTACTACGTTCTCAGGAGTCCCGAGGGGAACGCCGAATCCACGGAAAATGGTGAATACGAGGTTGGGGTAACCGAGTTCAGTAGCGGTTGGTACATCGGGGAGGGAGAAGTGGCGTTCTGGTGCAAGAACAGCAAGAACCTTTGCTCTTCCAGCCTTAACCTGTACTTCAACTTCCTGAGGAGTTACACAAACTGCATCAACGTGACCACCAGCAAGAGCGGTTACAGCAGTACCACCACCTTCGAAAGGTACGTGAGTTACTTCAATACCCATTTCGGAAGCAACAGCTGCAGAAATGAAGTGCCAAATACCGCCAACACCGCTGTTACCGAAGGAAACTTCACCTGGGTGTGCTTTTGCATAAGCGATGAACTCAGGGATAGTGTTGTAAGGAGCATCAGCTCTAACGGTGATAGTTGCATATTCACTGTTTACGTTACAAACAGGGATGAAGCTCTGGTAAGAGAAGTTAACGTCAGCAACCTGAGTTACGGTGAGCAGCTCAGCAAGCATTGAAGTTACGCTGTAACCATCAGCTTTATCAGAAGCACCAGCTGCGAAACCGATTGCAGCGCCAGCACCTGGCTTGTTGACAACGTTTACCGGCTGTCCAAGCAGGTCTTTCAAAGGACCGCTCATAGCGCGGACGAGAAGGTCGGTACCACCACCTGCGGAAACAGGAATCGTGATTGTAATCGGCTTGGTTGGGAACTTTGCCTGTTCGGCATCACCTTGTGCGAAAGCAGAGAAGGCGATGGTTGTGATGAGCAACAATGCAAGCAGCATTTTTTTCATAAGTGAACCTCCAAAAGTATGCAAATGTATGAATTACATCTGAGTTAAAAACCAGTATATGGTATACAATATACGGCGTCAACAAAAAGTTTTAGAAATTTTTCTCATACTTTTGGAAATAATTCTTGGTTTTTGGACAATATATTTCGGTAGAAATCCGTATTTTTATAATGAAAAATCATATAATATAAAGAAATATAAATAAATTTCACGATTAATTATGAATTTAAAAAGTTTATAATTCATTAATATGTATAGAATAATAATAAATATCTCCTATAATTAGCTATACATTGTGAAATTTGTTTCCTGGATTTTCATAAATTGTAGAATGTTGTGAGAGGTTCTTGAGTATAAATCAGATCTCATATGTATATAATATATAAGAATTCAATAAACATACTAAACAGTTCTGATAATATGACAATAAATTAAGGTAACATTTTGCCAGAAATGTATCATAAAAATAATTGTATACAAAACACGGGACATGGATTATACTTTGTGAAATACAAGATACCGTTGTATAGTAATTACATTAACAAAAGGAAATTCTAAGCAGTTTGGTCTGTAAGAAAATGGAGGGTTCGGGTGTGGCAAAGGAGAGTAAGCTCCTTTCGAAACGATATCTAAGTGATGAAGTTTCAAAGACAATAAAGGAACAGATTTTCAATCTTCAGTACCACCGTGGTGAACGTTTGAAAGTGGAGACGTTGGCTTCAGATTTGGGAGTCAGCATGACTCCTGTCCGTGAAGGACTGAAGGATTTGGCTGCTCAGGGAATAGTGGAGTATGACGGAAAGACCTATGCAGTCTTTAATCCTTCCAAGAAGGAGATCCAGGATATCTTTGATATAAGAAGATATCTGGAGAAACTCTCTGCAGCGACGGCAGCACAGAACATTACCGAAGATCAACTGAAACAGTTGTATGAAATGCAGTATACGTGGTTGGATAAGGAAAATGTCACACTACGGGAATTCATTGATTTTGATATTGAGTTCCATGGATTGTTAGTGAAAGGAACGAACAATCCCCGCCTCATTGGGTTGACCCAGTCGATTTCAGAACAGAACCACTTGGTTCGTCTTTGGAGTTATGAGCACAACCTTCCTAAAGAAAGCCTTCATCGCACAGTAAGCGAACATATCTTGCTTTTGGATGCGATAAAAGAGCACGACTCAAAGAAAGCCGAGAGTCTGATGGAGAAGCAGTTGCTCAAGGGCGAAGGTATCTCATGGAAGATGTATGAGTCCTATGAGAGGGGATGGGCGTAACCCAAGTCTATAGATCAACCGTTAGGTTTTCCACCCATGGATGGTCCTCAAAGACATAGTCTGTAATCCCCCAGAAATCACTTGCACATTCCAGAAAGACTTCTCCTTGTGCTTCTGGAATTGTTGCATTGATACGGTAGATACCAGGATGACTTGCTACTTCTGTAAGGCTGGTGATCGGAATCTGGGTTGCCCAGTCGTCTTGGTAAAGCACAAAATCATCTTTGGAAATGCCTGCAACGGCATGCTCCAATACCAGATAGAACCCGCTTAGACTCACATCGATGGCAAAGGATCTGTTTTCGATTTTTATGCCATAGCTATCCAGGATCTGTTGGAAACCTCCTACTGTCGATTCATCTCCGGTTCCCCGTACTACCAGATAGTAGCCACAATCGGCTGCTGTAGTTGCATAGCTAGAGCCTGTGGCTCCTGTTATCTCTGTTTGCTGGTAGGTAGCAGGATTAAGGCGGTACCATTGGAAGGTTGGAGTAAAGCTTACTTCTGAATAATCAGAAAGATTACTTGCTGTCATACTGGCTACGCGGGTATTTCCAACGAAAGGAAGCATTACCATCGGATCGGAGTTGGTGCTACTTTGATCAAGGCTCTCTCCAGACCAAAATGTCTCTATTGCTGTATAGGGTGCATAAACGATATTGGAATGCCAGCCGTCAAAAGACCCTCCTGTGATAGCCAATCGATAATAATAGGAGCCGCCTGGGGAAATACTGAAATTATCTGTACTGTTACTTGGAGTTACCAAGGGGGTAGACCCGTCGGTTGTATAAACTTGAAAGGTATCATTCTCTGACGAATATTCCAGAGTATATGAACTGGCTCCTATCGATTCAGGGGCAACAAAGTTCATGTCCACTTCAAAATAGTTGCCTTCAGTAAAGGCGAAGTTGCTTCTTTCCACCGTATCGATAAGCAACATACCATAGGTTCCATCGGTTCTTGTGAAATCTCCGAAAGGACCTATTTGACCTGCACTGTTTGGAAGGAATTTGGCATCAAGCAACAAGACGTCGAATGTGTCATCTACTACACCACCGGTAGGGCAGCCACTG
>QJZS01000214.1 GCA_003247345.1 Spirochaetales bacterium | reverse complement strand
TCACAGAACTGGGGATCCTTCAGGCGTTTGGTCATCTCATTTACTCCGGCCATTGCCAATGCATTTCCTCCAAAGGTTGAGGCATGGTCGCCGGGGCTGAAAACATGGCTGGCCCTGGGGCCGGCAAGCATTGCTCCGGCAGGCACTCCACCAGCCAAAGCTTTTGCTGTAGTCAGCACATCAGGCTTCACCCCGTACGCTTGGAAGGCAAAAGGCTTGCCGCTACGACCCATACCACACTGGACCTCATCATAGATGAGCAAAAGATCGTGTTCATCACACAAAGCCCTTACACCCTCAAGGAATTCTTTTGTAGCAGGGACGATACCACCTTCACCTTGGATCGGCTCCACGATGATGGCGCAGGTCTTCTCGGTAATCAAGGACGCAACACTTTCAAGGTTGTTGAACACGGCATAGGAATATCCCTGTGGAAGCGGTGAAAAGTTCTTATGATATTTGGGCTGCCCTGTTGCGGTAATGGCACCATAGGTCCTTCCATGGAATGAATGCTCCATGGAAATGATGTCAGTCCGAACGGTACTACCCTGATGGCCGAATTTTCTTGCCAGTTTCAAAGCGGCTTCATTTGCCTCAGCACCACTGTTGCAGAAGAAAACACGATCCATATCAGCAAGCTCACAAATATTCTTTGCAGCTTGGACCCCTACCTTGTTGTAGTAGAGATTCGAACAATGCACCATGCCATTAGCAAGCACATCCTCCAAAGCCTTGATGAACTGTGCATCTTTGTACCCCAGTGCATTGACGGCAATTCCACCGACAAAGTCCAGATACTTTTTACCGTCTTCGTCAATGAGGTACATACCCTCGCCACCTGCAAATACCACCGGTACCTGAGCGTATGTATCTTGTAAATATTTTTTTCCTGTATCTATTGTTTCTTGCATCCTTAGTTCTCCTCTGGCGCTTTGGTAACCATCGTACCAATGCCACTGGCAGTGAATATTTCGAGCAGGATCGTGTGTGGCAATCGACCATCCAGCACGTGCACGCTCTCTACACCTTTTTCCAATCCGTCAAGACAACACTGTACCTTGGGGATCATTCCACCCTTGATTGTTCCATCAGCAATATAAAGGGTCGCTTGATTGGTATTGAGTTGTCGAATGATGGAGGATGGATCGTCCTTGTCTTTGAGAATTCCTTCCACATCGGTGAGAAAGATCAACTTTTGGGCTGAAAGCGAACCGGCAACTGCACTGGCTGCATAATCAGCATTGATATTGTAGGTATTCCCCTCCTCATCAACCCCAATGGGGGAAATGACAGGGATAAAGTTGTTCTTTAGCAAGGTCTCAAGCAAGGTGTTGTCAACTTTCTTAATCTGCCCTACATATCCAAGGTCTCGACCTTTCTCATCCAGCTTTCGTTCGCAAAGCAACGTTCTGCCATCTTTGCCGCTGATACCAACCGCATTGAGTCCAACTTGCTGCAGCTCACTTACCAAACTCTTACCGATTGATCCGGAAAGGACCATCTCTGCAACCTGAGCAGTTTCCTTATCGGTTACTCGGAGTCCATCAAGGAATTCACTCTTTTTGCCCAAACGGTCAAGGAGATTGGTAATTTCCTTTCCACCACCATGTACAACGACCGGTTGCAACCCGATGTATTTGAGCATCGCGATATCTTGAATAACGGATTTCTTCAGATTTTCGTCAACCATGGCGGATCCACCATATTTAACTACTACAACACTACCTGCAAATTTCCTGATATACGGAATTGCTTCAATCAGAACCTCAGCCTTGAGGATCTCGTTTGCCATTTTATGTTTCATTAGCTCCGATAATCTCCATTGATCCGTACATATTCATAGGAAAGATCACAACCCCAAGCTGTTCCCTCTCCATCTCCATCCTGCAACACCGCCAGTGTTGAGACTTCTTTTTCCAGAAGGATTCCTTTGGCAATGCTCTCGTCAAATGCTACGGGAACACCTTTTGAAACCACTTGGATCGTCCCCTTAGCTGATGAGAAGAAGAGGTCCACGGCCCCAGTATCGAAGGAAGCCCCGCTGTATCCCATGGCACAGAGGATTCTTCCCCAGTTGGCATCACTTCCAAAGAATGCAGTCTTTACGAGATTGCTGCTGATTACCGAACGGGCAAGCTTCTGAGCGGTTTGTTTGTCCTTCGCACCTTTGACGGTCACTTCAAGAAACTTGCCTGCCCCTTCACCATCACGTACGATTGCTTTTGCGAGCTCAGTATGAACATACAAGAAAGACTGAACGAACTTCTCCCATTCTGGATGAGAGGGAGAAAGAGTCTTGGTACCACTCATCCCATTGGCTAATACCAACACGGTATCGTTGGTTGAGGTATCACCATCGACACTGATCATGTTATAGCTATCAATGATGGAAGAACCAAGAAGCTTCTGCAATTCAGCCTTCTCAATTACTGCATCGGTAGTAATGAAGCTGAGCATGGTAGCCATATTGGGATGAATCATACCAGAGCCTTTGGCCATTCCCCCGATTGTAACTTGTTTCCCTTCTATCTCAACGGAAACAGCAACTTCCTTGGGAAACGTATCGGTAGTCATGATAGCCTCTGCAGCCAATGCACCGCTTTCTCTGGTATCTCCCAGGCCTTTTGCACAGGTTGCTATCCCCTTGGAGACAGTTTCCATGGGAAGGGGAACGCCGATGACGCCGGTAGAGCAAACCAAAACTTGTGTGTCCTGCAAACCCAAAGCCTTGGCAACAGAATCGGCCATACTCTGAGCATCTTTGTTTCCCTGCTCTGCAGTACAGGCATTGGCGTTTCCGCTGTTCACTACAATGGCTTGTACAGCAGGAGAGGAGGCAACCAGTTTCTGGTCCCAAAGGACAGGAGCTGCTTTTACCAAATTGGTAGTAAAAGATCCGGCGAAACTACAGCTTTGCTGGCTGTACACCACCGCGAGGTCCTTTTTCCTCTTCTTAATGCCACTGGCTATGCCGTTGGCTGAAAATCCTAAAGCAGCGGTGATTCCACCGTCGATAATCTGCATATATCCCTCCTTACAGGGGATTGGCTACTGTGGACGGAAGACCGGTGGTCTCGCCCAAGTTGCACCGAATATTCATATTCTGCACGGCTTGGCCGGCAGCACCTTTAACCAGATTGTCAATCGCTCCGATGGCAATAATACGGTTGGTTCTCGTATCAAGCTTCCATCCGATGGCACAGGTATTGGTGTTTTTCACATATCGTGTCTCGGGCAATTGATCCTTCATCAAGCGCACAAATGGTTCATTGCCAAACCATTTCTCATAAGCCGCTTCAATCTCTTTTGCCCCAACGCCTTCCTTAAGATTGGCATAGCAGGTTGAGAGAATTCCTCGATGCATCGGAGCAAGGTGGGGAGTAAACTGCACCATGAGCTCTTTCTCATTGAGCAAGCTCAACTCCTGTTCAATTTCTGGTGTATGGCGATGGTTTGCAACCCCATAAGCTTTATAGGATTCATTTACCTCGCAATAGAGTGAACCTAATTTTTCCGATCTTCCTGCTCCGCTTACACCGCTGGCGCTATCGATGATCAGAGAAGAGGGATCAACCAACTTCTCTGCTACCAAAGGTGTAAGAGTGAGAATACTACAGGTGGTATAGCAACCTGGATTTGCAATCAGGTTTGCCCCTGCAATTTTATCTCGATGAAGTTCGCACAGCCCATAGACTGCCTCTTTGAGCAAATCTTTGCTGCCATGCTCAGTTTTATACCAAGATTCATAGACTTCACTATCAGAGAGACGATAGTCGGCACCAAGATCAATGATGATACATCGATCCAATATTTCTTTTGTAACTTTATGGCTTGCTAATCCGTGCGGGAGCGCAAGAAACAGTACAGAACATTGCTTACTTGCTTCTTCAATATCCTCTTCCTGCAGCACCAAGTCACATCCTCCAATCAAGGATGGATATACATCACTCATGCGCTTTCCGCTATAGGAATGTGATGCCAGATAGGTAATTTCAACAGATGGGTGGTTAATAAGAAGAGAAACCAGCTGGGAACCTGCATATCCAGTAGCTCCAATGACTCCA
>QJZS01000097.1 GCA_003247345.1 Spirochaetales bacterium | reverse complement strand
ATTGTCAACATTACTTCGTTAATACGATCATAACTAATGAAATGGGTAATTCCTTTAAGTATGTGGGTTCCTTTACTCAATGGTGGCAATGTAAAGTTCTGCACGACATGCCAACCTGAATCGCCTAATTCATCAACATCCTTTTCGTCATAATCAGTAATATCATTACCATCAATAAAAAGTATAAAATTTGTAGTCGAAATATGATCCCGTGCTGTTTGCTCATCCCATTCTGTACTTGCATCATTTCGTGTCATAATTATGGTGTGGCCATCACTACGTTGTTTTAACTGGTAAGATGAGTCCTCATTTCCCTCTCCTGCAATACTGTAAAAATAAACAGTCTTTTCATTACCGGAAAGAAAGCTGCACCCCATACCCAATGCCACGACAAAAACGACCAACAAACTCATACCAATTTTTCTCATGAGATACTCCTTGCTAGCTGTAAGCGCTGCAACTTCACAGCCTTTAACTTATGTCATATCTCAAGCATAACTGACCAGACTTCTGCGCGCAAGGAAGACAGAAGTTAATTTATGTATATTTACATATGATTAATTTTGAATTTTTCTCTTATTCTTGTGATTTTTCGTCACTATTGGTATGACACATCTCCCTGAATTCATGAGGAGAATACCCTGTATTCCGTTTCATGGTGGTGCAAAAATAGTTGCTTGATGAATAGCCTGCATCAAGGGCAATCTGAGTGACCGAAGCATCGGTTTCCAAAAGTTGCCCTTTTGCATATTCAAGCTTTTTCATAGCAATATAATTTGCTGGAGGAAGTCCTACCACTTCCTTGAACCGACACTTGAATCGGGATAATGAGTACCCTGAAAGGGCAGCCAACCCTTGCAGTCTGGGGTTATCTGTGTAACATTCTTCTATATATTTTATTACTCTACGTATATTCTCATCCATGATGGTTTTTCCCTTTTTCTTAACTGGGAAAAAATCCTGTATTTTGAATAAGAAACAAGTTAGTTGCTGTACCCCTAAATACCTTACAGATTCAGAGCCGTCACAGATATTCATGAAAGCACTCTTTACCATTTGTGCATCAGCACTAGTAAATCGTATATGTCGTTCCTTGCTTTCTACTAATAAGGAATAGAGGGATTTACTGTACTCGCTATTGAGTCCCAGTAACTTTGTGGGATCCTTTAAATCAATTTGAAATGCAATAAAGGAACAGGGACTCGTTTCATAACTACTCGTTGAATGTTCTTCATTTGGATAGGTGATGAACAATTCATTGCCGGTAATGGTATAGGTTTCATGTTCTAGCGCAACTACCCTTTTGCCTTTTAAGAGGCAATGAATCTCCAAAATATCAGCATGGAAATGTTTAGGCGCAGGAGGAGCCACAGTCGCATAGTTCCAATATGCCACATTTTTCAAGCCATCAATACCATGTTGATCATGGGTAATTATTTTCTTGTGCTCTTCCCAACAATAGGAATCGATTATCTCCAACACCTCTTTTGACCTCAAAACGTTTGAAAAAGTATTAAGTATAAAATTGGATGTGAACCCCTTATAACCATAAGTATACTCGAGAGTAGATTAGAAAGACAGTAATTCCGTAAACACTTGAGGTAATTAAAAATGGGAACAAACATTGCTAAGGGTGTATGGCCGGTAATGGTCACCCCTTTTACTGAGACCAATCAAATTGACTATGATGCAGTACTGGAGTTGCTCCAATGGTATGACGAGCAACAAGTCACCGGTATATTTGCCGTCTGTCAATCGAGCGAGATGTTCTTCCTCAGTTGGGAAGAAAGACTTTCACTCATCAAATTCATCCTAAAGAATGCTCCAAAACGAATGGGCATCATCGCCAGTGGTCATGTCGCCACAAAAGTTGAAGACCAGATCAGCGAAGCTCAACAGTTCATCGACAGTGGTATCGATTCGTATGTTTTCATCACGAACCAATTTGCCAAACAGGATGAATCAGAGGATGTAGCAAAGAAAAGAATTGAGTATTTGCTTGATCACATACAGGGAAACAGCTTTGGCATTTACGAATGCCCGTATCCGTACAAGAGACTTGTTTCCCCTGAATTGCTTTCCTGGTGTGCAAAAACCGATAAATTCGGATTCCTAAAAGATACGTGTTGCAACCTGGAACAGCTGAAAGCAAAAATCAGTGCGGTAGAGGGTACTTCGTTGCAAGTGTTCAATGCCAATGCCGCAACATTATTGGAAAGTCTTAAGATGGGAGCAGCCGGATACAGTGGCGTTATGGCTAATTTTCATGCGGAACTCTACGTTTGGCTATGCAATCATTTTAAGAACAATCCAAAGGAAGCGGAGATGCTTCAGGATTTCCTTGGGCTCGCAAGTGTTATAGAATGTCAGGTATACCCGGTGAATGCTAAATATCATTTAGGCTTGGAGGGGCTGGATATCAATCTTTTCAGCCGGGTACAGGATTTCAAACTATTGACGCCCAGCAAACAGCTTGAAGTAGAGCAACTACATCGGGCAATGCGGAACATCAAATCCCGCTTATTGTAGACAAAGCTTTTCACGAAGCTTTCAAAGATACAAAAAGGAGAAATAGTATGAAAAAACTTTCCATGATTTTGTTGGTACTCTGCGTGGTCGTTTCCATGCAGGTATGGGCTCAGGGAACAAAGGATGCAGCAGCTAAGCCCGTTGAGTTGATCTTCACCTCAGTTTCTGTATCCGGAGATTCACACACCGAAGCAATGTATGTCTTCGCTGACAAGGTAAAGGAACTTACCGGTGGCAGTGTTGAAGTCAAAGTATATGACAACGGCACGCTCTTCTCCAGTGAGAATGAATTTGATGCTCTGCTCAGTGGTGAAGCTGACCTTGCATACATCTCATTCCCGACTTTGGCAACCCAGATTCCTTCATTCAGCATGTTCGGTTCTGGCTATTTCTTCAGTTCCTATGAACATATGAATGCGGTTTTGAATGGTGAGATTGCACATAATTATATCTGGCCGAAGGTAAAGGATACTCTGAATATTGTTCCACTTGGCAGCATGTATCTCGGAAGCCGAGAGATCAATACCAGAAACAAAGAGATCAACAGCTATGCTGACATGAATGGACTTTTGCTCCGCATGCCGAACTCTGAATCCTGGCTCTTCCTTGGAAAGGCTCTTGGGGCCAATCCTACCCCACTGTCATTCAGTGAGTTGTACACCGCCCTTCAGACCGGCGCCGTTGATGGACAGGACAATCCTCTTCCAACGGTTGAAAAAGCAAAATTCTATGAAGTAACCAAGTATTTGGCTATCACCAACCACGTCATCGACTCCATCATGCCTTGTATCAACAAGGATAAGTGGAATTCCATGACCGAAGATCAGCAAAAAGCTGTCCAGAAAGCTATGGATTTTGCAATCAAGTTCAATGATGAAGCAAGAATCAATAGTGAAGCCAGTTTGGTTGATTTCTTCTTGGAGAAAGGCATGACTGTCACTCACCCTGACATCAATGAATTCAGGGCTCATGTCCAAGACGCTTATGCTGCCAATACAGCTATGACTTCCACATGGGATATGGATCTTTATGAGAAGGTCCAGAGCATGGCTCGCTAAGGTTCGTAGTTGTATCAAATTCATCTGGGGATTCTCATATCCCCAGATGTTGCGCACTCTTATTTTAGGACAAAACCTATATGCAAGATAAAACACTCCACTCACTACAGAACTTGGAACACAAATTCACCTATTTATTTGGGACAATCATTCCCAACATTACATTTATAATCATCTTTTTGACATTCATGCTTACCATTATCTCTCGTTATATTCTCAGAACTCCCATCACCTGGAGTTATGAGATCAGTATCCTTGCCTACATGTGGACCATGTTCTTTGGAGTTGGAAAAGCTCTAAAAGCAGGAGAACATGTTGTATTCAGTTTGGTTTATGACCATGTGAATCCTCGGGTGCAGTTTATTTTCAACATTCTCTCCGATGTTATTATGATCAGTTTACTGGGAATAGCATTCATTCCTTCTGTACACTCGTTGCTTGGAAAGCGGATGGTAACGGGAGTTTTGAAGATGCCGTATACCGTCGTTTTTGCTCCCTTCCTATTTATGTTTGCCGAAATTATTGTTAGGAGCATCATTGATCTCATTGCACAGATCAAAGGATTGAAACAGCTTAAAAACGAGGTACAATCATGAATTTAGTCTTTTTGCTTTTCCTGGTGCTCGCTCTCTGTTTTATTATTCGAATGCCGGTTTCCTTCGCTATGTTGATTGCCTCAATCTCCTATTTTATTTTCAGCGGAAGGAATATGGAACAGGTCTTCACCGTTTTGACGGGGAATATGTTTGCCAACTACACAATGCTTGCAGCTCCCCTATTTATCTTCATGGCAAATGTCATGAATGAGGGAGAAATCACTGACAAGCTGTTCAAATTCTGTAATGGATTGTTTGGAAGACTTCGTGGAGGTACTGCCCAGGTAAATGTAGCGGCATCCCTCATTTTTTCAGGAATGACCGGTTCGGCTATCGCAGATGCAAGCGGCATCGGTTTGATGGAAATCGAACAGATGAAAAAAGAGGGATATGACGCTGAATTCAGTTGTGCCCTTACCGCAGCAAGTGCAACCGTAGGTCCCATATTCCCACCTAGTATCCCTATGGTCATATATGCCATGTTAAGCGGAGCTTCAATCGGAAAGCTGTTCATGGGTGGTATGATTCCAGGAATCTTATTGTCGCTCATGCTTGCTATCTATGTTGCTTTTGTTTCCATTAAAAGGAAATATCCCAGAGGGGAACAGATGGCTATAAGAACATTTGCAAGAGTAACACTGAATGCATTCCCTGCCCTGTTCACGGTTATTCTCCTGTTGGGGGGGATTTATCTGGGCGTAGTAACCCCGACCGAAGCCGGAGCACTTGCATCTACGTATGCAATTCTTATTTCAATTCTGATTTACCGAAATCTAGGGCCGAAAAAGTTGTGGAAAATCATACAGAAAAGTGCTGCAAATACTGCTACCCTTGCACTCCTGGCAGGAACAAGCATGCTTTTCAGTTACATCATTTCCCTTGAGCAGGTTCCCCGGGTTATTTCACGGTTGGTTTTGGGATTGACTGAGAACAAGTATATCTTCCTGTTCATCGTTAATATTGTTTTCCTGCTCCTTGGTTGTGTTTTGGATGTAAGTACGATTCAGCTGGTATTTGTACCAATGGTACTTCCCCTGGTGAATGCATATCATATTGATTTGGTTCATTTCGGGGTTGTCATCTGCCTTAATATGATGATCGGACTCTCCACCCCGCCATTCGGAATGCTACTGTTTATAGTCACAGGACTGGGTAAGGCGAAGATAATCGGCGTTATACGTGAAATTCTACCTATGGTAATTGTCATGATTATTCTTCTCTTTTTAGTAACCTATATTCCACAAATCATTATGTGGGCACCGAATACTTTCATGTAAATGAGTTTGGAAGAAATAGCGTTTCACTGATAGTAATGATTATTTTATGCTACAAATTGACAATTTTGTCCTAATTTCAGAGAAAGAAGCAGTAGTACAATAAAGGTATACAAAGAATTGCTTCAACCTTAGTTAAGGAGCCAAATGGTTAATTATTAACAAAGTATTCATAGACAACAATATATTACTTGAATGCACTCTGGGAGGAGGCTCAGAACATTCGCAAATGATTTTAGTTTTTATTGTTTGTTCGTTTAGGGATATACATGCCCTAAATTAAAAGGAGGATATTTATGGTTAAGAAATTGACGGTATTCACTCTCGTTGTATTGATGTCATTAGGCCTCTTTGCAGCGGGACAACAAGAAGCAGTCAAGCAAACAGGTCCCATCACCCTTACCTACTTAGTTGCAAGTGGTACAGACCAAAACCAAGCGGGGGCACTGGCCGATGGATTCATGGCTTTGAACCCAGATGTAAAGATCGAGTTGGAGCTTCGTCCAGGTGGAAGTGATGGAGACAACATCGTCAAAACTCGTCTTGCTACCGGTGAGATGAACGACATGTTCTTCTACAATGCAGGCTCTCTCTTGCAAGCTCTCAATCCTACAGAGACCTTGGTTGATCTGACCAATGAGCCTTTCATGGACGTAGTTGATGATGCATTCAAATCCACAGTTTCCCAGAAAGGAATGGTTTTCGGAGTTCCTAACCAAACAGCAATGGGCGGAGGAATTCTCTACAACAAAAAGGTGTATGCAGACCTAGGATTAAGCATTCCCAAAACTTGGGATGAATTTGCCGCAAACAATGAAATTATTAAGAAAGCTGGGATCACCCCGGTTATTGCAACCTATGGTGATACCTGGACCAGCCAACTGTTCGTATTGGCAGACTACTACAACGTACAAGCTGCCGTCCCCGATTTTGCAGCACAATATACGGCAAACAAAATCAAATACGCCACTACTCCTGCAGCAATCAAAGGCTTCGAGCACTTGAAAGAAGGCTATGACAAGGGATGGTATCAAAGTGGTTTTGCTACAGCTAAGTATGACCAAGGTCTAGAATTGCTGGCAAACGGAAAAGGTGCACATTATCCTATGCTCTCATTCGCATTTACCAACATCGTAGCCAACTGGCCTGACAAGGCTGCAGATATTGGTTTCTTTGCACAACCAGGAACTAGTGCAGACAAGAATGGAGCAACAATTTGGATGCTCTCTGCAAACTATGTTCCGAAAACTACTACGGGAGCCAAACTCGAAGCTGTAAAGAAATTCTTAGCTTATTCAGTTTCTCCTCAGGGTATTGATGACCTGAACAAAGCAGTACCTCCATCCGGACCGTATTTGGTAAAGGGTGCAAAACTTCCTGCTGACGTTCTCCCTGCAGTAATGGATATTTCCAAATACATTGATTCTGGAATGTCCGCTCCAGCGCTCGAATTCCTTTCTCCAGTAAAGGGACCGAGACTTGAGCAGTTCTGTGTCGCAGTCGGTACCGGTCAGATGACTCCTGCCCAGGCAGCAGCGGATTACGACAAAGACGTCGCAAACCAAGCTAAACAGTTAGGACTTGCTGGCTGGTAAGATTGAATTAATATGACTGCCATCCCAATGGGATGGTAGTCATTTACAACCGGAGCATCTTTATGAAAAAAAATACGATCCAAAAAGGACTGCTTAAAACATATCCCAATTGGTTTTATCTTCCGGCAGTGATAACCTTTGCTATCTTTTTTGTAATTCCAACCATTTCGGCTTTCTACTTCAGTCTCACAAGGTGGACACTTTTTGATGCCACGTTCATTGGGTTTGATAATTATGTCTCATTCTTGTCCGATCCGATGCTTTCCATCGGATTGAAAAACACCTTCATTTACGCAATTCTCACCAGTGGCTTGAAGACAGTGTTAGCCTTGCCGCTAGCGGTAATGTTGACATCAAACATTCGATTCAAAGGCTTTTACCGAAGTATTGTATTTTTTCCTGTACTGGTAAGTACTATCGCTGTAGGTATTACCTTTTCTATTCTCATGCAACCAAATTCAGGATTGATTAATGTCGTACTTGGCTCCATTGGACTTGGACAACCCGATTGGTTGGGCAACCCGAAACTCGCATTATATTCTGTGGTTTTTGTCGATGTCTGGAAAGGCATCGGAATTGCTACCGTCATATATATGGCCGGTATTCTGGCCATCCCCAACGATTACTTTGATGCTATGAAATTGGAAGGTGGATTCTGGATTCGCTTCCGACATGTCATCATCCCTTTGGTAAGGAATTCAACATTTACCATTATATTACTTTCATTCATTGGAGGGCTCAGGTCATTCGATCTCATTTGGGCGATGACAGGTGGAGGCCCAGGATTTGCTTCCGATGTATTAACCTCGGTTATTTATAAGCAGTATCAGGCTGGATTCTACGGCCTATCTACAGCAGGAAATGTCATATTGTTCATCATGGTTACCGTCTTGATATTCCCTCTCAGACGCTTCTTCAACAGCAGGGAGATTGAACTATGAAACTAAAAAAACGAAGTTCTTATTACCTTGCCAATATCGCAGTCTTCATTTTGTTGTCTGTTATTTTCATTATTCCTTTCATTTACATTTTGCTCATGGCAGCGAAGAGCAGCAAGGAAGCCGCTCTCTTACAGTTCAGCCTTCCTTCACAGTTTCTCTTCTTGGAAAACTTAAAAGCTGTAATTGTATTCGGTGATTACAGAATGTTCCGAGCTCTGTTGAATAGTACGTTGCTTACCGTAGGATCTGTCGCCCTTATCGTGGTATTTGCAGCCCTTTTCGCATTTGTCTCCCAACGGAAAAAAGATAAGCTTGCTTCAGTTTTGATGTCATTGCTTATGATCGGTTTGATGATTCCCCCTGCAGTAGTTCCTACGATTTTTCTCCTCAGGAGTCTGAAAATCTATAAGACAATGTTTGGAATGATTATGATCGATGTAGCTCTGTTTATGCCGTTTGCAACCATGATATTCAGGACTGCCATGTCTACCATTCCTCGTGATCTTGATGAGGCTTCCTTCATTGATGGCGCTACTCCCCTGACAATTTTCTTTTCGGTGATCCTACCATTATTGAAACCGGCAATAGTAACGGTAGTAGTAACAACATCGGTAAATATTTTCAATGATTTTGTAGGGCCTTTGTATTTCTTGCCTGGCGCCAAGAACATAACCGCCCCACTGACGCTCTATTCTTTTATCAGCCAGTTCAGCACACAATGGAATCTTTTGTTTGCAAATGTTGTGGTGGTAAGCGTAATACCTTTGATTATCTTCATCTTCTTCCAACGCCAATTGGTTTCTGGAATGATGGGTGGAGCGGTAAAAGGTTAATAATTTTAAAATGTTGATTTCCCCCAGAAGGGAAACGTAATTATAAATTGGAGAACTATATTATGACCCGCATTTCACGAATACAAGTTAATTACCTTGATCATGCAAAAGGTCTTACTGACTCAGCACAGTTTTCTTGGATGATTGAATCCCCTTTCCGCAATTGCCGGCAGAAGCAGTACCAACTTCAGATTGCAACTGATCCCTCTTTTTCCGACCTGGTGTTAGATACAGGTTTCGTGGATAGCGCTGAATCTGCGCATGTACGAATTCCAGAGTGTACATTTAAAGAAGGAATTCTCTACTTCGTCCATGTCCGTGCAGTAACTGAAGCTGATGACCAAGGTTTGGCAACGACAACATATTGCAAACCTGCGACCATCCTTGGGGGACTACAACACCCCGATGAGCTGAAAGACCATTTTATTACAGCTGAAACCAAAGATGATATTGAAAAGGCAAAAGGCTCGTACCTCAGAAAAGAAATTACAATTGAGAAGAATGTAGCTTCAGCCGTAGTATTCTCCACTGCGTTGGGTATGTATCAGTTGCGTATCAATGGAGAGCTAGTATCTGATGAACAGTTTGCACCTGGATGGACCACCTATGATCATCGCTTGCTTTATCAAAGCCATGATGTAACGGAATTCATAGCCTCCGGTAAAAATGTAATCGGTGCTCATGTAGGAGCTGGTTGGTATAAAGGCACGCTAAGCTTCTTGATGATTCATAATTTCTACGGCCCAGTTTCTGCATTGTCACTTCGTTTAGATGTGCAATATACCGACGGTACACAAGAATCTTTCTATACTGACGACAGTTGGAAAGGTATAGATAGTCCTGTTCTTCATGCTCAGCTTTATGACGGAGAAACCTATGACGCCCGAAAAGAGCAACCTGGATGGGATTGTGCTGATTTTGATGATAGTAGTTGGAGAAATGTAAAGAAAACTGATTGTACGTCAAAGCACATCGAAGCACAAGAAGGATCAGAAGTTGCAACACAAGAGGTAATTTCTCCCAAACTGGCCTTTTATACGCCCAAAGGCGAAAGAGTCATAGATTTTGGGCAAAACATGTCAGCTCTCCCTGAGATTCATGGACAAGGAAAAGCTGGAGATACCATCACCCTTACCTGCTTCGAGGTTCTCGATAAAGATGGGAATGTGTATATAGATAATCTTCGTAGGGCTAAACAGGAGATCATCTATACGATCAAGGATGACAAACCCTTTGTGTATCGCCCCCACTTTACGTTCTTTGGGTTCAGGTTTATTTATGTTAAAGCGTTTCCAGGACGTGCGGATCTGGATAACTTCAAGGCATTTGTAGTCCACTCAACCATGGAACAAACCGGTAACTTCAAGTGTTCCAACCCTGATCTTAATCAATTGCAACATAATATTCTCTGGGGACTGAAAAGTAATTTTGTGGATGTGCCTACCGATTGCCCGCAACGTGACGAACGACTTGGATGGACTGGCGATGCTCAAATATTCTGTAGAACCGCTTGTTTCAATGTGAATACCTATACCTTTTTCAAGAAGTGGCTAAAGGATCTGGCTCTTGATCAAAAACATATTGGAGGAGTACCGCATGTCGTTCCTGACATTCTGTACAAGTATCCGTATGACAACTGGCTGTTGAGCAAAGGGCCACACTCTGCAGCGGCTTGGGCAGATGCAGCGGTCATCAATCCATGGATGCTGTATCTGACTTTCGGCGATACGGAAATCTTGGAACTGCAATATGAGAGCATGAAAGATTGGATTGACTTCATGAAAACCCATTCAGTGAATAATATCTGGAATTACAAGCTCCAATTCGGTGATTGGGTTGCCCTAGATGCAGAGGAAGGAAGTTATTTTGGGGCTACACCAAACGACCTTACCTGTACGGCATACTATGCGTATTCCACAGAGTTGTTCGTGAAAGTCTGTCGCGTACTTGGGAAAAGTACCGTCGCAGATGAGTATGAGCAACTACACAAGAAAATCGTAAGCTCATTCCAGACCACCTTCTTTACCGAGGAAGGAACCATGACAGCCCAAACCCAGACGGCTCATATTCTTGCACTTCATTTCCATCTAGCTCCGAAGGCTTTCATACCCAAGGTTGTAACCGGTCTGAAAAAACTGCTGGCTGATCATGATGGACATTTGGTAACTGGCTTTGTCGGGACTCCCTATTTCTGTCATGCACTCTCTTCAAATGGTTGTCTAAAAGAAGCCTACGAACTGCTACTCAAAGATGACTTCCCTTCCTGGCTTTATCAAGTACGCAAGGGTGCAACCACCATATGGGAACACTGGGATGGCATTAAACCAGATGGCAGCATGTGGAGCGAAGATATGAACTCTTTTAATCACTACGCCTATGGAGCTATCGGAGAATGGTTGTATCGCGCTGTTGCAGGATTAGAAGTAGATGAAAAGAACCCTGGTTACAAGCATTCCATAATAGCACCCCGTATTGGAGGTGGTCTAAGCTTTGTTCAAGCCAGCTATCGTTCTGTACATGGAGATGTATGCGTCCAGTGGAAACATAAGAAACAAAGTGGAATAGTAGTACTCACTGTCCATATACCAGCCAATACTACGGCAACGATTCGTTTGCATGAGGCTTTGGCGGTTCTTGATGAAGATGGTTTAAGTTTCGCTGAGGGAGAAAATGCTTTGGAAGCAGAAGCAGGCTCCGGCGAATTCTCAATAACCTATGCTTTGAAATAGAAACTCACCCCACGCTTTTACAGCCATGGAGCATGCTGTCCATGGCTGTATTATGCACCCTAGCAATCACAAGCAAGTCACTGTAAAATATAGACATGGAATATGCCACATTTTCCAAACGATTACTCTCGTATTTGATTGATTGCCTCTGCACATCACTTTTAAGCACTCCACTACTCGTATGGTATATAAAAGGGTTGTTTGGAGAGGAAAGTGGGCTCTATCTATTGGGCTACAGTACATGGCTTGTTTTTGGGTTATTGTTGATCCGTATGGTGTTTCTCATCGGATTCTGGGTAACCCAAGGAGGACCTCCCGGTTATAGGCTTTTACACCTCAGACTTATAAGCAGTGAAGGAAAGAGCGTAACGTTTGGGGTTGCCGTCTTACGATATTTCTGGCTGCTACTTTCTACAATATTCTTCTGTTTTGGCTGGATTCCCTTACTTTTCACTAAGAAGAAGCAAGCCTTTTGTGACCTTATGGCAACCACAGTAGTCATTGTCGTACATACAAAGGGTACCGCTCAGCCTGATAACAGCTATACCCAGCATACGTAGAGTCATCTGGGTCACTGATTGAAAAACGCAGAACCTCTTTTGCGGGAATGTCATCAGTGACTTCCACAATTCTGGAGGAAATCTTCATTCTATTCACTGTATTGTTCTCGAAATCGAAGAGCTCTATAGGTTCGTGCTGAAGGTTTCTGGTAATTCCACCGAAACAAACAAGGCGGTTTCCGTTTTCAAGATAATTTGCATCCCCAATGAATGGGGTGAATGTCTCTGAGCCGAGTTCTTTGCCATATTGCCATATTTGTCGGACAGTCATGGTCTTCTCATCTATTTCGTATTCCACCGCTCTCGAATAATTGTCTCGGGGTAATACAGGATTCTCGTAGGAGCGTTCATTCCCATCATCATAGATTAAGATCCTATCTGGGTTATTTGGATCGATCATAGGAGCATGCTGTCCCCATTGCCACTCAAAATCCTTTCCCGTGGGTTCCAGCAGATAGGGAGTCAGAGAAGATGGCCAGTGCTCATGATTGCCGAGAATCCAGACAAGCTTTCCCGCATCTCTGTTGACTTTCACCACGGCACTTTGATCACGACCACTCACGATGAACGAATCATCAGTGTGATCGTAAGCAATGCCGTTGAGATGCAACCAATCCTCGCTTTCCAGATTCTTCGGTTGTGATGGTCTGGTTTGATCGAGAATCGTTCTAAAATCCCAGGCTCGTAAGAAGGCACCAGAGGAGGAATCTACCTCGACTACCCCGTCCTCAAAGGAATCCTCAGAAGAGCTGAGAATGAGAAAAGACTGCTTGTCGGTCTCTGCCATATCGTGGTGGATCCCATAGAGAAGTGTTGTACGCTTTTTGATGACATTTCCCAGCATATCGATTTCCACCAAACTATCCCCTTCTTGGATAATGAGGGTTCCTTCATTGGTCTGTTTCAAGACATGACCAATTTCGCCTGTATAAAACCATCTCACTTCGCCAAAGGAATCAAGTGCACAAGGCAGTGCTGAATACGAACCGTTCGCATCATAACGCCCAAGATGCAAAAACGTCATGCCGCTTGCAATCAAGTCAGGAAAAAAACGGGTAGTCTCAATATGGGGAAAATCAGAGGGCAGCGGCTTGGTTTGAAGGGTTATTGTCTTTTCATATTGTTTTCCACTGTGTGTGGTCAAGGTAATCTCAACTTTGTTAGCAGTATCTGGATACAGTCCTAAGATAGGAATTTCCTGTTTGATTGCAAAATCCTTGAAATCAACAGAAAGATCATCCTCATGTTTGCCTTTTATCAGTAGCGATATCTGTACAGGTTCGCGCGAATTTATGACTGCCAATGCGCCTAGAGGGGCATTTTCAGAGAGACTTACTTTTATATCATATGGGGAGGTTAGTCGTGATACCCCAAACATTATGAGAGCTGTTAGTATGATAATCAGAATGATTAATAATTTGGTCTTGAATTGCTTGGTCATTGGAAATCCTTCAACAGAGAGCCTAACCTACCAGAGGAAATAAGTCACTCCTTTTTGGTTTTCTGAAGTTTTCAATCAGTAGAATACCCAGAAAACAAAACCTGAAACAGAAGAGCCCATCATCTTCCGGTTCTACTAGCTCCATGATACAGTAGACGCAGGAGTACTTGGATATGAAAATATTCATCGTAAATTCTTATTTCAGCCATCCTTCTCTTGCTTGTTTTCATTCTCGCAAGAGGTCATGAAACTGAAATCTTACAACTAGGGAAAGAGGAAACTATGTCTATCAACAATACACAACGATTCATATATCAAAGACTTGATGATACTCTGCGTTCTGAGTTGAGTACACAGGAAGCAGCGGTCATCATCAGAAAAGCGACCGAACGAGCCTTTACCGGCGAATATACCGACACTACTGATGAAGGTACCTATTACTGCAGATGGTGCGGTTCCCCACTCTATACCTCCGAAAGCAAATTCCATTCGGGCTGCGGGTGGCCATCCTTTGATCAAGAACTTCCTTCGGCTGTACTCAGAAAAACTGATGCAGATGGGATGCGTACGGAAATCCTTTGTGCCACCTGCGGTGGACATTTGGGTCACGTTTTTGAAGGAGAGCGTTTCACCCAAACCAATACCCGACACTGTGTAAATTCTCTATCGTTGGTTTTCCGTGAAGGTCCGCCTATTGCGGAAGCAGTATTTGCAGGCGGGTGTTTTTGGGGTGTAGAACACCTCTTTGCCCAAAAAGAAGGAGTATATTCAGCAGTATCAGGGTATACAGGAGGGCACTTGGAAAACCCAAGTTATCAGGATGTGCTTACGCATACCACTGGGCATTTGGAAGCGGTGAAGGTCTATTATAATCCTTTGGTTATCTCCTATGAGGAGCTTGCAAAGTATTTCTTTGAGATTCATGATCCCACCCAGACTGATGGGCAGGGCCCTGATATCGGGAATCAATATTTGTCTGCTGTTTTTTATCGGAGTCGATCAGAATTCGACATTGCAGTGCACTTGATCGAGATTCTGGAAGAAAAAGGGTACAAGATTGCAACCACCCTTCGCCCGGCTGCTATATTCTATACAGCCGAGGATTACCACCAGGATTATTATGAGCACAAGGGTACGCTGCCCTACTGCCATGCGTATACCAAGCGATTTTAACGAGTCAACACATCCGCGCTGATTGCACAATTTGCCACGACATAGGAGCCCTTCTTCAGGGGCTCCTTCATTTGCTCACTTGAGAATACCAGATCAAGATGTCCCATCTCCGTGGAAATCGTCGCCACAATACATTTCGTATTCTTGAAACCGTGCAGACGCTCTTCTACCGCAAGCACCGGTCCACAGAGCATTACCATCTGCTCATCTTTGGCATATTTTTCCCGTTCACTTTCGCTCAGACTTTCATCATGGGCCATGATGTAGTTAAACGGTAAGATCTTCTTATCCTCAAGCTGTCCTTGTTCGTTCGTAGCATCCTCGTACGCAATACGACTATCGAATACATCAAGAGCCTGTGGGAA
>QJZS01000067.1 GCA_003247345.1 Spirochaetales bacterium | reverse complement strand
GGACGTAAGCATACCATGGCCGAGGAATTGATCAGCATGATAACCATGGTGGTCTTTATCATAGGGTTCAGTGTTTCTATGACGCGAAATTTAGTGGATAGTAACCAATTGCAGTTCGATTATACTGCCATGATGGAAACCTATCGGACGGTGATCGAAAGATTGCCTGTTATTTTCCCCTTCTTCAAACTGCAGGCAACCATGTTTGATAATCTTGCTTACCAATGCATATTCTTAATTTGCAATTTGGTGATTGCTGGCCTCCTCATTGTTCTGGTAGGTTCCACGTATGCGAAGAACCTCTCATTTGTACAAAGCAACAAAGCGACGAAAAGAAGAAAAGGTAATCTCGTACGAAGGAATAAGGTTCAATCGGTGAACCATGCATTGGTGAAACGAGAGTTTCTGGTCATAAAAAGTGAAAGTGTATTTGTATTTGAATTAGTGGGTGAATTAGGTGTTCCCCTGATTCTTTTGGGTATCTATGCATTAACCGGTGTCTTGAAAGATTTATCTGAAATGGTAACGGTGGTTACCGAATTTGGCTATCTTCCCCAAGTTGTGTTCCTTGTTTTGCTGCTGGTTGCCAACATCAGCTTGATCAGCAGTACAAGCATTTCACGTCAAGGGAAATTGTTTGTGCTGGATAAGCAGTATCCGATTCCCCCACAAGTTTTTGTGAACGCCAAACTTTGTTTCCATATGCTGCTTGTCGGGACTATGAACATTCTCTATATTACTGCCGCTGTTTTCCTGTTTGGCCTATCTGCGATGCACTTATTGTGGATGATTCCTCTTTCTTTTTCGTCAATCCTAATTGTAGCAAATCTTCATCTGAGTTTGGATTATCGACATCCAAACTTGGATTGGACAATTACCCAGCAAGCAATGAAGAGCAATCCTAATGGACTCCTTGGGATGTTGGTTTCCTTGACAGTCACTGTTGCAATTGCAGTATTTTTATTGTTGCCTTCATTCTTCCCGATCATTCCTGCATGTATCTCGTACGTATGCTTGGTGATTTGTGTGGCTTTAGGTGTATCTCTTTCGTATAAGAGGGCTCTTGGTCAGGCAAGGGTTGCACTTTCCAAATAGCTGGTCACTCGTTTTACGATGGACATCAAATCGGGATGTGATTCAAAGGGGTAGTCGGTTTTCGTTTGATTTCTATTGATGATCAAGCCAAGATCGGCTGAGCCAAGCATCGGAAGATCAGTAGGTCCATCCCCGACAGCAATTATCGTTTCATACTTTTTCCGTTCAGAATCGAGTAAAGAGGCTTTGTGGTCAGGCCCGGCAACGAGGATTTGCAGGTTGGCTTTCCTGTTTTCTTTCAAAACCAAATGTTTGGCTTTTACAAAGGTGAAAATTTCAAGTAAGCCAAGTGCTCTAAGAAACTCGATAGCAATATTGTCAGTTCCACACGAAAGAATGCCCAGATCGCTGATCTCGCTCAGTTTGAGAAGAGCGTCCTTTTCTTCGAGGCTCACAGAAGCCGAAAGTGACTTTGCTACCTCTTCGATCATATCGTTCGTAGAGTCTTCTACAAGCGTCTCATAATGCTTGTGAAAACTCTGGTCATTGTATTCATGGTGCTGATCCTGCTCAATGAATTGAATGCAATGTTGTTTGAACTCTCGGCCTTTGCGTTCTGCATTGGCAAGCAACAACAGGTGTTCGCTGTCATAGGGATTGATAGGGTATAGCGTTCCATCAAAATCGAAGATGGTAAGGACTTTCTTATTCATGAGGGGAGTGTAGCAGGGGAATAAGAAAAGAGGAAGGGCAAAAACCCTTCCTCCTCGTGACTTGTCAGTATTGCACTACTGTTGGCCGTTTTCGCCGTACAGCAAGTTGAAATACTCCATATCAGTGCTGAGTATCTTATTTAGACCAGGTATAGTCTTTCGATATGATTCCAAGGTTCTCCAAAGTTTAAAGAAATCAGGGTCAGCCTCATACGCATCGGAATACGTCTTTGCCGCTGTAGCATCCGCCACACCCTTGATCTTCTCACTCTCGGCGTAAGCCTGGGAAATGATTTGTTTTTGTTCGTTTTCAGTTTTACCTTGCCATTGAGCCAATTGGCCGCGGCCGTAGGATCGATAAGCTTCGGCGATCTGATTACGTTCCTTGATCATTCTCTGATAGACGCTCTCCGTCAAATCATCACTGTATCTGATTTGGCGAATGATGATATCGATGAGCTCAATACCGAAGGCTTCGGTAAATTGTTTTGCTTGGTCGAACATCATATTGGACAGTCCATCACGTCCGATGTTGATTACTTCCTGCTTGGCTTGTGTGGCAGTGAGGTTGCGCAGTGTTTCTTCATCCTCGCTGTTTCCCACATTCTGTACTGGGTCCTCAACAACAGTAATGTCGTTGATTTGGTTCGAGTTACGTACTGCCTCATTCAGATAGTTTTCACTGATAATCGTACGAATCGATGAATCAAGAATATCATTCAAGCGGAAGATGCCGTTATTTACGGTATTTACCGTCTCATAGAATTTTGCAGGATCATCGATTCTCCATCTGGCGGTCGTGTCGACCCAGATGAACTGATTTTCCTTGGTAGGAATACGCTGGGCTTCTCCATCCCAAGAGAGAATCTTTTTAGGATAAATCACTACATTGTCTATCAACGGCATCTTGAACTTCAACCCTGCGTTCTGTTCATAGTTCACGATTTTACCAAATCGAGTAATGACAGACTGCTGGCCTTCAGGAAGAATGTAGAAGGGACCGAGCAAGATGAAAATTGCAATGAATACCACTATTACTACCAAGGTAGTAATGAGTTTTTTGTTAGTGTTCTGGCTCATTTTGTACCCCCTTCAAGCATTTGCACAGGAAGGAAGTTGGACAGGGACTTATCAATCAAAGTAACAGATCCAGTATCGGTTGGATTGATGATAGCTTCCATTGTCTCAATATACAAACGAGTTCTGGTTATGTCCTTGCTCTGTTCATAGGCTTCCCTGACACTGTTGAAGCGTTCCACATCACCTTGTGCCTGGTTTACACGTTCAGCTGCATAACCTTGGGCAACTTGGATGGTCTGCGCTGCTTCACCACGGGCTGCAGGAATAACCTTGTTGTAGTTCTGCTTTCCTTCATTGATCAAGCGGTTCATATCCTGGATGGCTTTGTTGACGTCCTCGAAAGCATCCTGGACTTCCCCGACCGGCGGTACGATGTTTTGCAGTTTGACCGTAACGATGGTAACTCCAAGACCATATGCATTGAAGATTTTTTGCATATTTTCCTGTGCTTCGATCTCAATCTTGGTTCTTTGGCTGGTCATTACGGAAAGGATGGGAAGATCTCCAACAAGTTTGTTCATGACACTTTGGCTGATATCCCGTAGGGTGGTTTCCCTTGACTCTACATTGAACATCCACGCTACTGGATTCTCAATCTTATATTGGATAATCCACTGAACGTCGATGATGTTCAAATCCCCTGTCAACATCAATGATTCGGTGGTATAGTCACTATTTCCAAATAGGGGGCTGTTATTGTTGTTTGCCCTATACCCAAAAGTCATTGTTTGCACGACCTGGGTTGGAACGTTGTAACTTACCTCGATTCCCAAGGGAATCTTGGTCTGTAGTCCAGGTCCGACGGTTCGGTTATATTTTCCGAATCGAAGCACAACTGCTTGTTCAGTCTGGTCTACGACAAAGAAACTGCTGAGAACCAACAGTACGAGGACGATTGCAACGATTACCCAGAGCACCAGTTTTGGACTGATATTCGTGGTTCTTCGTGCAGGCCTCGGTGGTTGCTGCATGTTATCCATGTTTACTCCTCTTTGCACCTTTACAGGTACTCTTCAAATGTACTTACCTCTTGGCTGGTCGTCAAGGTTGCGATTTCAGGAACATTGCAGGGTTTGGCATTGAAATTACTGGCTGAGCGTTCTATTATGTCCCCTATGAAAAAGAGACTTGTTACTTCCGCATTACCTTATGTTAATAATATTCCTCACCTTGGGAACCTGACCCAAGTGCTGAGCGCTGATGTTTTTGCCCGTTTCTGTCGTTTGAAAGGGTATGAGACATTATATGTTTGTGGTACTGATGAATATGGTACTGCTACTGAAACACGTGCCCTCAAAGAAGGGGTCACTCCCCGAGAGCTCTGTGATCACTATCATGCAATCCATAGAGATATTTATAAATGGTTCAACATTGCATTCGATTATTTTGGAAGAACAAGTACCGAAGCCCAGACAGAGATCGTGCAGGATATTTTCAAGAGAATGGATGCTGCAGGCTACGTAAGTGAACACGAACTTGAGCAACTCTATTGTCCTCAATGCGAACGATTCCTTGCAGATAGATTTGTTGAAGGTACCTGTCCTCATTGTCATCATGAAGGGGCTCGAGGAGACCAGTGTGACAATTGCCAGACATTGCTGGACCCGATTGACTTGATAGATCCACACTGCGGAGTCTGTGGTACCACACCTGTAGTGAAGAAAACTAAGCATTTGTACATTGATCTTCCCAAGGCACTTCCCATGCTGGAATCTTGGATGGAGAAAACAAGTAAAGAGGGCTTTTGGGCAAATAATGCGGTACAAGTCACTAAATCTTGGATTCGCGATGGTTTGAAAGAAAGAGCAATCACCCGTGATTTGAAATGGGGTATTCCCGTTCCGAAACCCGGTTATGAAGGAAAGGTTTTCTATGTTTGGTTTGATGCACCGATCGGGTATGTCTCAATTTCTGCAAATGCAACTGAAGATTGGAAAAAATGGTGGTTTGATCCTAAGAACACGGAACTATTCCAATTCATCGGAAAGGACAATATTCCATTCCATACCGTAATATTCCCCTCATGCCAATTGGCTACCGGACAAGACTGGACCATGCTTCATCATATGAGTAGCACCGAGTACTTAAATTATGAGGGCGGAAAGTTCAGTAAGAGCCTTGGAATCGGAATTTTTGGAAATGACGTACAGGATACGGGAATTCCAGCTGATGTATGGCGATTCTACATGTTCTACAATCGACCTGAGAAGAGTGATGTCATGTTCACCTGGTCAGATTTCCAGGAGAAAGTGAACGGCGAACTTATCGGAAACTTGTCGAACCTTGTAAACCGGACTCTGACATTCGTGAAGCGTTTTTATGAGAATGGTGAGATTTTTGCAGCTGATACCGATTCAGCTTTGTTGCAACAAATCCTTGAGAAAGAGAAACAAATTGATGATTTGTTCGAGCGTGCAGAAGAACGTGAGGCCTTGAGACAGATTCTGATGCTTTCGTCTGTTGGCAATAAGGCTTTTCAGGATGGTGAGCCTTGGAAAATGCGAAAGGAACAACCAGAGCAGGCAAAGAGCCTGTTGAAAACCTTGGTCTACTTGATCAGGGACCTAGGGGTTATGATACAACCCTACATGCCCGAGACATCCCTGAAAATCCTTGGTTTCCTCGGTAACGAGCAGGCTACTTGGAAAGATCTGGGAAAACAGGAAGGTTTGGAAAATATCGGCGAAGTATCATTGCTTTTTACTAAGCTGGAAGATGAACTCATTGCTAATTTGAGAACACGGTTCAGCGGTTCCCAGGAAGAACGAGAACAAAAGAAGAAAACCAAAGAGATGGAGAAACCAGTGGAAAATACAGAAGACCAGGTAAGTCTGGCAGAACAGTTTGCAAAGCGGGTCGTCCTGAAAGTTGCAAAGATTGTGAATGTTGAAAAGCACCCCCGTGGTGATATGTTGTATATCCTTACCTTGGATGTGAAGGAAGAAGAGCCGAGGACTATTGTCAGTTCAATCGTTCCTTACTATAAGGCTGAGGAGTTGCAGGACCAGAATATCGTCTTGGTCAGCAATCTGAAACCTGCAAACTTCCGTGGAGTGAAGAGCTATGGTATGCTATTGGCAGCAAGCGATCCTGATGCTGAGGAGCATTCCACATGTGAAGTTCTTTTTGCGCCTCAATTCGAGGCAGGAACAGTTCTGATGCCAGAAGGGTTTGCTCCGGTCGAAGAGGCTTTGCCGTATGTCAAAGCTGATCATTTCTTCTCCATGCCCATCTATACTGAAAACGGCGTGGTAAAGATTGACGGGAAGGCTGTAGGAAAAGATGGCGTGAATTTGACTGCCAAGAAATATGTGAATGGCCCAGTAGGCTAATACCGTATTTTACTATTGAGTGAGTAGTATTTGGGGGCCAATATGGTCCCCAAATATCATTTTCAGCGAGGAAAGCATGATCATACGACGAATAGACATCAAAGAACTTTCCCCAAATGGTACTGTTTTTCAAAGCAGTTATTGGGCAATAGTGAAGCAACAATCAGGTTGGGATAGCTTTGCCTTTTCAATAAAAATTGGGAAAAATGAATTCACCCTTTTGGTCTTGGTCAAAAAATTAGCCCCGTTGGTTTCCCTTGCTTACATTCCTTTTGGGCCTCCTCTTGCCACTTTGCATATAAAGCAAGCTGAGTCTTTATTGGAGAACGTTGCTATAACACTCAGAAGATACTTGCCGTTCTCTGTTTTTACCCTTCGTTATGATCTTCCGTTTGAGGAGATTGATGAGCAGGGTGTCTCAGCCTTCCATAGGAAGAGGCTCATGAGTTGCGAGATGAGTGTACAGCCTGAGGCAACTGTACGAATTCCCTTGCAATGGGGGTATCTTGCAGTCGTCGCTGGATATCGTGAACGTGCAAGAAGAGCTCTGCGAAAGGCTTCAACAGCATTTTTTATACGACAATATGAAGGGGATACCACCCAGTTTGATGCTTGGTATGAGGTATATCTCGAAACAGCCAGAAGAGACGGTTTTTCTGTAAGGTCTAAAGCCTATCTCTATAGTCTGTTGAATTTGGGCGAAGATCCAAGCTCGCAAGTAAAATGCACCCTTCTACTGGCGTATCAGGAAGAAACGATTGTTGGAGGAATTATCGTATTATTCAATTCCTATGAAGCCATTTATCTTTTTGGAGCATCCTTGCGTTTTGAAGGGCTATCTTGTTCGTACCCTCTGCAGGATCATGCGATCAAGCTCGCCTGTGAAAGTGGTTGCGCATTCTATGATTTTTATGGAATTGCCGGGCCGAATGGAAGAGGCAGTCATCTTGCTGGTTTGGAAATATTCAAGCGATCATTTGGTGGACAAACGTATTTTCGGGCACCTTCCACTGACTATATCTATAGACGACTACCTTGGGCTATGTACACAGCTTTGGAAAAAATCAGATATAAAAAGAATAGAAATTTCAAGAGCCTAGAAGAAGTCCCACCAAATTCTTGAATTGGTTGCCTCGATCAAATTCATTTGCAAACAACTCAAAAGAAGCACTTCCAGGGGAGAGCAATATTGCCTGGGGGAGATAAGGGAGGTCGATTTCTTTTCTCTTGGCCGCTTCGAAGCTTTGCTCAAGAGCATCTCCCATTGATTTATAAGGACCGGCGTAACGGATTTTATGTTTTTCCAACATTGGAATTAGTTTGTTCTGGGTAAAAGTGCCGTCAAGCAAGGTTACGCTTGCCGCATGGGATACTTCCTCAAGCATTCCCTCGGATTTCAGGTTCTTGTCTGTGCCTCCGCAAATTAAGTGAACAGCCATCAGCCTGAACTTGGAATATGAGAAATGGACTGCTTCTGGAATTGTTGCAGCACTATCATTCACAAACAATATGTTTCCCAACCGGCCTAATTGTTCAATTCGGTGAGGAACCCCTTGGAAACTGCTCAAAGCTTTCAAAATGCTTTTGTATTTGAATTGCAGTGCAAGTAATATTGTATATGCGCTCCGTAGGTGTGGTTGTTCTTCAAGTACTTTTGCACTGGAACTATCGATGCCTCTGATATGTTTCCGATCTAAATTCGTCTGTTGCTTGATTCGTTTCATCATCACATCAGGAATCACCGCCATCTGCACGTTCGGGGTGAAAAGCTGAAGCTTGTCTTCCAGATATCGTTCGATTGATTCATATGAATTGAGGTGATCGGGATAGAAGTTTGTAAGTGCACATAATGCCATTATCGGCATTTGCCCATGTAAGGCATTCACCGTATCCCTGATTTGCCAAGATGAAAATTCACAAACCAAGTAATCGGGGAGGGCCCGACCTTGCTGATTTCTTCTTTCCCATTCTCTGAGAACGCTGAAAGCACTTATTCCCATGTTCCCGCATTGCATAGCCTCGAATCCCATTTCGACCAAGGCATGGGCGACTGCTGCACTGGTAGTAGTTTTTCCTTTCGTTCCGGTGATTCCAATGATTTTGACTTGTTCACACCAAGGGGATGAAAACAGCCATGCAAAATCGTTGACTACCATTCTGGCATAACTGAGCATTGGATGGTTTGGTGGGATGGCTGGGTTTTTTACAACAATATCGGCCCAAAGAAAATCTTCGCTTCGATGTTGCCCACTGAGATAGAGAGCTCCGCGTTGAGTAAGGTCTTCCACCTCAAAACCCAATTCGCCAGTTCCTTTCAAATCAGTGATACGGACTTCATCTCCATGGTCTAGGAAATATGATGCAGCTGCATAGCCACCACCATTTATCCCCAGGCCGAAGATAAGAACCTTCATGTGTGCCACCCCCAGATGAGTATATAGTAGGAAGAAACTGGGAATAGGGCAATACGACAATGAATGAAACTAAGCCGAATTCTTGCTTCTACTTAGTCTTATTTTTTATGTACGTACCCTATTGACCTTGTTTTGCCTTACCAGCATAATGGTACGGTAATTACAAATTCAGCCGTATTCGGGTTATTCCGAAAATAGAGGCGGTTGGTAAGGAGCTCTACAGTGCCTTGTGGAAGAAAAAGAAAGAAGCATAAGATTGCTACTCATAAGAGAAAGAAAAAACTCAGAAAGAATAGACATAAGAATAAATAGTCTGTAGAGGCTATCTTTTGCTTGATCCAAAATGTAAAAACCGTCGGTCGCTCCGGCGGTTTTTTTCATACGTATGACCAAAGTGCAAATGTAAGGCTTTTGGATCAACACGCACACTAAAAGCGGTCTATAGAAGTTATACTATTGCCGTATTAAAAGTTGGTTTTCACTTGACATATAAGGAATTCCTCTCAGTTTTGTTGACGGGATAATCTAAAATATGTTAGTGTAGTCAGACACCTCTTTATCCGCTCTTGAGGGCGGATCATATAGTCCGTAAGGAGGAACCATGAGAAATTATGAGTTCACCGTTATTCTCAAAGCAACTGAGGATAACACAAAAGCTGGTTTGGAATTTGTTACCAGCATCTTTGCAGCTGCTAACGTAGAAATTACCAAGCAGGATGACATGGGCGTTAAATTTCTTGCCTATGATATTAAGAAACAGGATAAGGGCCACTACGTCTACTTTGAATTGAAAGCAGACCCCAGTACCATCCTCGGCTTCGAGCAGGAGTTCTTATTGAACTCGGACATCTTGAAGTTCTTGTTTGTAAACGCAGAAAAATAATTAATAGAGAATTGGAGCAAAACCATGGCAAATGATTTGAATGTGGTCGCATTGGTAGGTCGCCTGACCAGAGATAGCGAACTTCGTTATTCAAATGGTGGTATGGCTATCTGTCGTTTCTCCATTGCAGTCAACCGAAGAAAGAGGGCGGGAGACAATAAATGGGAAGACGAAGCTAACTTCTTCGATTGTTCGATGTTCGGCAAAAGTGCTGAATCGGTCAATCAGTATTTGGAGAAGGGCAGGCAGGTTTCCATCCAAGGCGAGCTACGGCAGAGTCGTTGGGAACAAGACGGACAAAGCCGAAGCCGTGTCGAGATTGCCGTGAGTTCATTGCAGCTCCTCTCGAGCCCGGGTTCTACTGATGGTAGAAACGATAATCGTCGTGGTGAACAACCGACGACGAGAAATCAGGGATCTTATAACAATAGTCGGCCGAGCCGCAACGACGCACCGTCCCCTGTGGATTTTGGTGGGCCAGAGCAGTTCGACGATGACCAGATCCCATTCTAAGACGCTGCCTGTATAGAAGGCAGTCGATGTTGCAAGGAGAAACATAATATGCGCGATGACGATATTGATTCCAAGAATGCTAATGATGGAAGAGGCGGAAGAGATCGAAGAGGTGCCGGTGGCCGCAAGCCTAACTTCAGAAAGAAGGTTTGTAAGTTCTGTACCCAGGATCTAACTCCCGACTACAAGAATCCCGATATGCTCAGACGTTACATTACTGAGCGCGGCAAGATTCTTCCTGCCCGCATCACCGGTTGCTGTGCAAAGCACCAAAGGGCTGTTACTGCTGAGATCAAAAAGGCACGTGTTCTTGCGTACCTTCCGTTCGAGAAGAAGTAACTGTGTTGGGTGCAATGAACCAAATGGACAATAGGATGCTGAAGCAGCTGTTGTTCTTGACCCTGGTGAGCTTTGCGCTTTCCAGATTATTGGTTGGGAACTTGCTTTTCACTATCCCTCTAATGGTTCTAGCCCCGAAGTTTTCCAATCGGAAAGCAGCTTTGATTCCGGTTGGCTTGGTAGCACTGCTAACAGTGGCCACTGAGCTATTCCGAGCCCGTGCAGTCCTAGGGACTACAGAGGGAAAATTGATGCTTTTAGTTGGAATGTTCATCCCTACTGTATTACTTGTAGCCAGTGCCGTTTGGATTGCAATGGATGGCAAGCGTACAGTGTACCGCTACTTGGCAGCTTCCTTATTTGGTATGGTTGCGTCACTTGTGGTGGTTATTTGGTTTTCAAGGCCGAACGAGGCGCTTACGAAAGTTGATTCTGCAATGTATGAGACTTTTCGTGTTCTCCTCGGTCAGACATCTAGTGGTGATCAAACCTCTACGGTTGTACAAAATACAAACTTGGAGGGGGTTTATCGGATGTCGGTATTGGCAATGGGGGCTATACTTGGTCCCTTGTGCATGGCATTGATTGGTTTCACCGCCTTTATGGCGATGAGTTACCAAGCTCGATTTGACAGCACCTTCAATCAGCGTATTGCTCGATGGAAGGTTCCCGAGGTCAGCCTTTGGGTGTTCCTTGGTTCGTGGACTTTGGTCCTGCTGTTGATTGTTCTCAAGTCTGCATACCTGTATCGAGCTTTGGCTCTTCAGGTTGCGTTGGGAAGTAGCGTACTGTATGCTGTGCAGGGTATGGCTATCGTGACCTATTGGGTGTTGCGAAAAGGTATTGCCATCAGTACCACACGATTGTTTGCCACCGTGTTTATTTTGGCTTTTTTAATACCAGGGGTGAATGTGCTGGTTGTCTTTGTATTACCTTTATTGGGGGTCACAGAGACTTGGATTATGTATAGACGTAATGATGAGTAAGGAGTTTATCCTATGAAAATTATTCTTAATCAGGATGTAGTCAACCTCGGAGAAGAGGGAGACGTTGTAGTTGTAAAGGACGGGTATGCCCGTAACTTTCTGCTTCCCAATGACATGGCTGTAATGTTCAACAAGACCAATCAGGCTATGTTCGCTTCAAAGAGCGCTGCAATTGAAAAGCGCAAACAAGAAAAGCGCTCTGCAAGTGCAGGCATGAAAGAGAAGCTTGAGAACGTGGTACTCACCATGGTTGTCTCTGCTGGCGATAGTGGCAAGTTGTTCGGTTCGATCACTTCCTCTATGGTTCAGGAAGCTTTGGCCAAGCAAGGTATCGAAGTGGAACGCAAGAAGATCGAAGTTGCAACCCATGCAATCAAGATGATTGGCAATTACACTGTTCGCATTCACCTCTATGAGGATGAAAGTGCTGATATCAAGCTCGTTGTCGAGAGCGAAGCAATCGTAAAAGAGCGCCAAGCTGCTGAAGCAAAGGCAAAGGCTGCTGCTGCAAAGGCTGAAGCTGAAGCCGCTGCAAAGGCTGCTGCTGAAGAAGCTGCTGCTGTTGTAGAGGAAGTTGTTGCAGAAGAAGCTACTGAACAAGTAGAAGAGTAAGCTGTATGGCATCGAATTCTATGTTGGGACGCATTCCGCCTCAAAATGAAGAGGCTGAACGTGCTGTCCTTGGTGCAATCTTGCTCAATGAGAAAGTCCTTGTTGAAGTGACTGATTTTTTGGGCAAGGACGACTTTTATAAAGTTGCCCACCAGAATTTATTCGATGCCATCGTAACTTTCAGACAGGAGAGTACCGAAGCACTTGATTTGATTACACTCAGTGCGTTCTTAAAACGCAAGAGTCTGGTTGATCAATGCGGTGGTCTCTCCTATATTTCTACTTTAACAAGCGATGTTCCAACGACAACGAATGCCGCTTACTATGCAAAAATTCTAAAAGCCTTGAGTCAAAGGCGAAAATTGTTGTTGTTCTCCTCCAAATTGAAGGACAACGCATTTGATGAATCCCAAGATATCCAAAAGGTTATTGATGAAGGTGAGCAATCCCTTTCCAAGCTCAGCAATGAGACAGCAGGAAGTGATGCCTATTACTCAATCAAGGATCTTATTACTGACACAATCAGTGATATCGAGGATAGAAGCACCCATGGTACCAAAACCGGCATTGAGAGCGCCTATACTCCTTTGGATTCAATCACCGGTGGTTTCAAAAACCAAGAGTTGATTATTGTTGGTGCGCGTCCTTCTATAGGAAAGACGGCTTTTGCTCTTTCCTTGACGCTGAACATGATTACGAAGAAAAAGTATCGTGTTGGATTCTTTTCCTTGGAAATGAGTGCAGCCAGCTTGATGGAACGTCTGCTCACTGGTCATAGTCGGGTAGACTTCTCACATATTCGCAAAGCAACGCTAAAAAATAGCGAAATGAGTGCCATTATCGATGCTTCCGGTTCCTTATACGAAGCTGAGTTGTATATTCAGGATACTCCGAATATGAAACTCATGGAACTAAGGGCACAAGCAAGAAGAATGAAGCTTGAGCATGACATTCAAATCATGTTTGTCGATTATATCGGTTTGATTGACGCTCAGGCTGATGCTCGTATTCCTAGGCATGAACAAATATCAATCATCAGCAGAAGCTTGAAGCAGCTTGCAAGAGAGCTTGATATTCCCGTAGTTTGTCTTTCTCAGGTAGGCAGACAAGCTGATGGAGTGGAACCGAAACTCAGTGACCTCAGGGAATCCGGATCAATAGAGCAGGATGCTGACGTAGTTATCCTTCTTCACCGTGATGTAGGTAAGAACCGTACGGACAATGAAGATGACCGTCAGAAGAATCTGATGCAAGAGACCAAGATTATCATGGCTAAGAACCGTAACGGTGAAACTGGTGTATTCTCGCTAGCATTCGTGAGCAATATTGTTCGCTTTGAGGAAATGGAATTCAGCCACAAATATGTGGCAGGTAACAATCCTAACGCCTGATTGCCAGAAAATGACGAATGTCGGTTATCGTCAATAACACAAACACTATAAATACAAATACAATTCCAAATAATTGCATATAGTAATACACTTTGGGTTTTATCTGTCTTTTTGTAATCCATTCAAACAGAGCTAAAAGAATTTGTCCGCCATCAAACGCTGGAATGGGAAGTAGATTTACGATAGCCAGTGAAATCGAAACGACTCCCATTAAATATAGCAGTCCTCTAATACCACTTGCTGTGTTGTTTTCAAACCCCAAAGTGGTAATATCCCCTATCATGAGAGCCGAACGGGCCATGCCTGTTACAGAGGATCTAATATCAGTTTCTTTCCAGCTCAGAATGCTGATTAAGGAAGTAATTGTATCCTTGGCGATGCTCCAGCTTTTTATAAGACCTGTCTTAAGACTGAATCCTGTAGTTTCGGCTGGTTTGGTTTGAGAAAGAAGTGAGAATCCGAGGTCTACCTTTCCTGTTTCATCAAAATTAGGTGTGTAGGTTACCTCTTTTGTTTCTCCTGCTGCCGTTTTCAATGTCAGCGTGATAGTGGCTGGTTGTTGTTGTAAAAAAGTAATCAAATCAAGTTGATTTGTAATGATTTGATTTTGTACAGCGAGTATAACATCACCTTCTTTCAAATTCGATTGATACTCTGGGCTTCCATAGCGTATATTCCCTACGATCGGATCCTGGATTGGAGTAAGACCAAAGCGATAACCGCCTTGTTCCAATGCTTGTCCTGTTACCATAATCTGAAGATCAGTCCCATTGCGGTCAACAGTGAACACTCTGGTTTCATTGTCCTCCCTCAATAGCTTTTCGACATCCTGCCAGCTCTGCACCTCCATAGCATCAATAGCGAGAATCTTATCTCCTTTTCTAAGCCCATCCTCGTAGGCAGGACTCCCTTGGTTTTGGAACAGGGAAGGGTAATCTGCAGTTGTTGCGATAATTGGTGGCAGGTATATTTCTTGCGTTGGGAAAGCTGCAAGAAAAGCATATATGAGTATTGCAAAAAGAATATTGGAAAGTGGACCTACAATGTAGGTGAGGATGCGTCTAAAAGGATGAGCGCAAAAAAGAGAACCTTCTTCTGTGTGGGTGAAATTGCTTTGATTGTGGAGAAGTGCCTGACTTAAATCATCGGAGCCTTTCAATCGGCAATAACCGCCGAAGGGGAATAGGCTCAACCTATATTCTGTGCCTTTGCGAATAGTTCCAAATATTTTTGGGCCTAGTCCGACCGAAAATATTTCAACTTCAATATTATTTAACTTTGCTGCAACCAGGTGTCCTAGTTCATGGATAACCACAACGATGGTAATCCCAATCAAACCAATGAGGTACTTGAGTATGATTGCAACAATGGTGCTCATAGATACCGTTTTGCAACAGCCCTGGCTACTTTGTCAAGCTTTAGAATCTGATCGAGACTTTCAATCTCCTCCTCCCAGCTCTGATCCAAGGTTCTTTGGACAACCTCAATCATCTTGGGGTAAGATATGCGTTTGTCCAAAAATGCTGCAACAGCTACCTCATCAGCTGCATTAAAAGCCAATGCTGTTGATCCTTTTCTTTGCAAGATTGTGAAGGCAAGTTCCAACAGGGGAAAACGGGTGAAATCAGGTTTTGAAAAATCCAAGTGAAGGCTAGTGAAATCAAGAGGTGTAACTAAATTCTTTTGCCCTTCTGACAAAGCATTTATGATAGGAAGCGTCATATCAGGATTTCCCAGCTGGGCATAAACTGCTCCATCTATGGTTCGAATCATGGAGTGAACAATCGATTGAGGGTGTATCACCACCTCGATATGAG
>QJZS01000026.1 GCA_003247345.1 Spirochaetales bacterium | reverse complement strand
GGCAGACATATGTTGGATCGAGGTGGTTGCCACAGGGAGAACATCGATAAGTTTTCCTTTGCACAGGATCGCACATCGGTCCGCAATTTTCTTAATTTCATCAAGCTTATGGGTGATGAGGATGACGGTTTTACCCCCATCCCTGAGATTTTTAATAATAGAAAGCAGAGACTCGATTTCTTGTGGGGTCAAAACAGCAGTAGGCTCATCAAAGATGAGGATTTCTGCATTGCGGTAGAGCATTTTAAGAATCTCTACCCTTTGCTGTGTAGAAACAGGAACATCCTCAATGATGTCATGAGGATTGACTTCCAGTTGGTACATGCGTGAAAGTTCCAATACTTTCTGGTGGGCTTCTTCAAGGTCGATAACTGGGAAAATTCCAAACTTTCGCTTGGTTTGTTCAATGCCCATGATGATGTTTTCAGTGATTGTCTGGTTTTCCACCAGCATGAAATGTTGATGAACCATTCCAATGTTCAGGGCGTTGGCCACCAACGGGCTAGTGATTTCTTCTTTCTTGCCCCGAACGAAAATTTCCCCGTCATCCGGGGTGTACATGCCAAAGAGCATGCTCATTAATGTGGATTTTCCCGCACCATTTTCGCCAAGGATGGCGAGGATTTCGCCCTTTCTGACGGCAAGGGAGATATTGTCATTTGCTACAATGCCGGGAAATCGTTTGGTGATATTCCGAAATTCTACGAGATTTTCCACTTCGGTACGCCTTATAAAAAGAGATGTCCGTGCCCGCTAGGCAGGCACGGATCAAATAATTAGTTAATCTTGGTTTCTTCTGGAGTAAATCCTCCGAAGTTGGAAGCAGGAACGATAGTACCGTTCTTAACTAGTGTATAGGCTGCTTCGAGGCTCTTGATTGTAGCTGCAGAAAGCTGGTTACGACCTTCCTTCTCAACAAAACCAGTGGAGTCTGTGTCAGCCTTCAACAATACATTTGCACCCTTGAAAGTGCCATCCTGAATGCTGTTCAAGACTCTTTCAACATTGAGGCTCATGACCTTGAGTACGCTGGTCAGGATAACATTGCTGCTACCTACTGCACCGTCGTCCCACTGGTCAACGTCACAACCAATGACTTCCAGCTTGCCGTTGCTCTCTTTTGCTGCAGTGAAGACACCGTTACCGGTTGCTCCTGCTGCAACGAAGATGATATCAACACCCTGATCCATGAGCTGCTGTCCAATGACCTTTCCGGTTGCTTCATCAGCAAATGAACCAGCGTAGTTTCCGCCAACATTTGCTCCAGTTACGTCAGTACCTGCACGGGAAGGAAGTTCTACAACCTGCACATCAGTCCCAAGCTTTTTATTGGAATAGATTACGCCGGTTTCGAAACCATACTGATAATTGACGTTGGATGGGTATGCTACACCATTGACTACAGCGACTTTATTTGTCTTTGTCTCAAGGGCAGCTGCAACGCCTGCAAAGAATCCTGATTCCTGTTCTGCAAAGGTCATTGCATAGACATTATCAAGCTCTACAGTGTTACCACTTGCATCGGTAGGATAGGTGTCCACCAAGATGAATTGGGTATCTGGATTTTCCATGGCAAGTTCGCCAATTCCAGCAAACTGGAATCCAGTGCAGACCAAAACGTCATATTCGGCTACTACATCAGCGGCTGCCTTCAGGGCTGCTGCAACATCTCCGCTTGGTTCGCGAATTGCGGTTACATTGGCTCCAGGATGGTTGGCTACAAATGCAAGAATTCCGTTGTAGTTGTCTTGGTTGAAAGAGCCGTCGTCAACACCGGAAGGGGTGGTGATAATTGCGATATTCAAACCAGTAGGGGTCGAGGTCTTTTCTGCAGTACCTGCAGCAAAGAGCACACTTGTGATACAGAGCAATGCGATGATTCCAAAAACTCTCTTCATTTACTTTCTCCTTACCTATGTCTAAGCCAATACCATGATAATAAAAGATGGTCTAGCTTTATTCCATATACACGAAGGCTACTCTGTTAAGAGATGCTTCCGTACCTTTTCTATCGTAGGGTGTTCAATGATTCCCTTTTCCGTAAAGATGGCGCTGATATATTGTGCATCGGTGACATCAAAAGCTGGGTTGTAGACTTTCGCATCTGCAGGGCCTGTACGACGTCCAAACCCATTGATAACCTCATCCTTATCCCGTTGTTCAATAACTATGTCATCGCCGTGCAACGTATTCAGATCAAAAGTCGATGTTGGGGCTGCTACATAGAAGGGAATATCATACGCTTTAGCCAGGATAGCTAAGCCTGAAGTTCCTATCTTATTTGCTGTATCCCCATTGGCGGCGATACGATCAGCACCGACGATTACTGCATCTATTTTTCCTTCTTTCATGACCAGGGATGCCATATTGTCACAGAGGATGGTGACATCAAGACCTCCTTTTGCAAGTTCATAGGCAGTTAAGCGGCTTCCTTGCAACAATGGTCTGGTTTCATTGGAATAGACAGAAAACTGATACCCGAGTTCATGGCCAAGGTATAAAGGGGCCAAAGCAGTACCATATCCGCTGGTAGCCAAACCTCCTGCATTGCAGTGGGTCATCACACCCCAATGCCTATCTTTGGAGAATACGGTCAACCCATGTTTGCCGATAGCCTTACTCATGGCTTGGTCTTCCTCAAAGATAGCGGTGCTCTCTTCAAAAAGGGCATCCAGGATTTCTTCTTGGGTGATTCCTTCTTTCTGTAGCTCTGTATCAAACCTTCGCTGCATTCGATCGAGTGCCCAGAATAAGTTGTAGGCTGTTGGACGGCTGTTGGCAAAATATTGCTTCAGCGATGTACAATCTTCGGTCATCTCTTCAAGGCTTTCGTAAGGTTTCTGACTCAAGCATACATACATGCCGTATGCGGCTGCGATCCCGATTGCAGGGGCTCCTCTTACTCTTAGCTTTTTGATGGCTTCAAAGATAGCCTCACGAGTATCCAAATATAAAAACAGTTCTTCTTCCGGAAGCCGTGTTTGGTCAAGCAGAACCAATTTTGATGGATTTTGCTGCACGGTCACAGGAATGGTAGTAGGCATAAAATTCTCCTGATGGTGTTATAAATACAGGACTGCTTTAGAGCAGTCGCACAGGTCTTGGGTTAGTTCAGCAGAGCTGAAAATATCAATGATGATGTCCATTACTGATTGTTTAGCCTGGGAGACCATTTTCCCATGGTCAATCTGGGCTAAATTTTCGTTTTGGATACCGCATGCCATGTTTGAAATCAGGCCGATAGCTGCATAACACATTCCCAGTTCCTTGGCCAAGAACACTTCGGGAATCCCAGTCATGCCAACCAATGTTCCACCCATCTTACTGAACATGGCAATCTCGGCTTTACTTTCGAAACGGGGCCCTTCAGTACAGACGTAAATCCCTCCTGTATGGACGGAGATACCTTTTTTTCGGGCTGTCTGGGCAAAAACAGAACGTAAGTTCTTGCAATAAGGATCACTCATGTCGGTATGGGCAACTACAGAATCCGATCCATCAAAGTATGTCTTTATACGGCTGGTAGTAAAATCCAGAAAATCTTCAATCACTACAATCGAGCCTTCTCGAATAGAAGTGTCCATAGAGCCGCTTGTAGCCAAAGCATATATATAGGTGATGCCTTCCTGTTTGAGGGCAGCCATCTGGGCCCTATAATTGATGGCATGGGGTGGGCTTTCATGTTTTCTACCATGTCTTGGAAGAAACAGGATTTCTTCCCCATTGAGGACAAACCGAAAGGTTTCCACCTGACCATAGTCAGTGTCAATGATATAAGGTCCGGTGAGACCAGGAAGCGAATCGACTCCTGTTCCTCCTATGATTGCTTTATTCATACGATACATATTCCTATACTTACAGATCACTGGCATCTGCGATGACAATGTTATCTGTATACTTCACCTTGATATCTGCCTTAGCAGTGGTGATGATATAATCGAAATCTTCCAATTGGGCGAATACATGGTTCGAAAAGGCATTGAACTTGGATGAATCATTGAACTTGGAAGAATCAGCTATGAGAATACTCCGCCGGGAACGGCTGAGTACTTTCCTGTTGATTACCGAGACATCACGATCGAAGGATGAAATTCCTTGGTCTGTGATGGCACTTGCTCCGATGATACAGGTGGAGAAATTCATTCGATCGATTTCCTCGAAGATTTCAGGCCCGTAGGTAATACCATAGTTATGGTCCAATTGTCCGCCGATCACGATGGTTTTGATTTTGCATTCAACCAATTTGGGGACATGGTAGATACCATTAGTCACTACGGTAATATTTTTCCCCGCAAGCAAACCGATCATGTAGTTTTCGGTTGTTCCCGGTCCCAGGTAGATAAACTCATTGTTTTCGATATATCTGACAGCTTTATTGCAAATCAGATATTTCTCCTCTGAGTTGATTTCAAGCCTATTTATGACAGAATGTTCGACTTCTTCGTTCAGTCGTACGCCTCCACCGTTCAGCAGTATGATTTTCCCTTCATCTTGTAGTTTTTTCAGATCGCGGCGTACGGTTGGAAGCGATACCTTTGTTAAAGCAAGTATATCGTCAATGTAGGCGATTTGTTTCATTTTGACATAGGATAAAATCTGGTTTTGTCGAACGTATGGAATCATGCTGTTTCAGTTTCCTTATAAAGCTGTTTTCTTCATTCTGTCCCAGCTAGCGGGTAGTGTCCAGTGTTGTTTTCAACAAGGACAGACAGCTTTTAATGCTTGCTGTCTGTCCTTCAATAAAAATCTTATTGGTAATCAGACCCAGTCAGATAGCGATAGAACGCATTGTTTACATACAATGGATGCTCCTGAACAGTCAAACCACTCAGGCTTTCCAGAACGTTGATGAGGTTGTCCTTGTTCTCAAGCAATGAGAATGGGTGGATGGAATAGCCACCGTCGGAGAGAACACAATCAACGATTTCTTTATATGCTTCAGAGTCAGCACTGAAGGTTGTGCTGTAAAGTGGCTGCCACCATGCACCTGAGAGCAAGTTAACTGTGCTATCCTTTGCCTGGTTTGCGTCATTCTTTTTCGAATACTTGTTGATGAGGCTGTCAAATTTCAACAGGTCAGCTTTGGTGTCGAATTCGAACTTTGCATCATATTCAACTGCATATGCGAGGTAGAAGTCCTTACTTGCTTCGAGGACCATATAGAATGGGCTGGGTTCAGGAACTGGACCCCAATCAAGCAGGTACTGGTAAATTGATACCTTAGGCTCAATTTGGAGTTTTGCGTCAATGCCTTCGCTGTTGAGCAATACTACCAATTGCTTGAGGTGCACTTCTTCGCTATGGCCATATTGGATGGTTTTGGAGGTAAGGAAACGTGCATCATCAGAATCTTTCTTGAGGTTGTATCCTGTTGAGGCTTTCTGTTCGACAGCCTTGGCTCCAATCTTATCCAAATTGCCATCGGAGAACAGAGAATAGCCGTCGAATGCATTGGATATGCGCATGAGGATATCAGAATCACTGATTTTTCCGATGTAGTTTCTTGCTTCACCATTGGTATTAGCAACGCTCATGAGCAGGTCATCTGCAGTAGCGGTATCAAGGCTGCCTGACTGGAGGATGGTGCTGGCTGTAGAAGGTGAGAGAAGGTGAGCATCAAGAGCACAGGCGACGTAGTTTTGCACGTCGGCAGGTACTTGAGCCTGGATGCCGTAATACTCAAGTCGGCTGGCTGCTTTCTCGCTGCTGTATGTCAGAGCAAGCTTGGTAAGGTCAGTTGCATCTACCATTGCCTTGAAAATATCAGCATTTGTAGCGATTGCAACATCTTTGCCGGTTACCTTAGAAAGGGCTGCTGCGAATGCATCTGCACTTACTGTCTGAGGAAGCTGAACCTGGAAATAGCTAGACAGATACTCTGCGTTAGTTGGATCACTAGCAGGGTAAGATGCTTGCATCTCGCTGATCCCGTTACCGAAAAGCAATGCTGTTAAGAGCAACAGCACACTGATGAACATCGAACGTTTTTTCATTCTTGACTCCTTGGGTGTTATCTCATATTCGTTGCGTTACGGTACGATAGCATCGATATATTTAATATGTCAATAAAAATCATAATATGATAAAATATGATTAAATT
>QJZS01000066.1 GCA_003247345.1 Spirochaetales bacterium | reverse complement strand
AAATATGAAGAGAATCATAGAGAATTGAGAAGGCTTAACGTATTTTGTTTTCGCTAACAAGATGCACTATCAGCTGTTTTTTTATACTCAGAGGGTGACATCCCGGCATATTTGCTGAAAAACTTGGAAAAGTTTTGGATATTTTCAAAACCGAGGTTTAAGGCAATGCCTGTAAGTGAGAGTTCTGAGTATCGTACCATCTGTTGTGCGAATTTCAATTTTGTTTGGTTGACATATTGAACCAGCGTGATATCGAACTCCTTACGTATTACACGATAGAGGTAATCCTTATTATACCCGCATCCTTTCGAAAGCTCGGACAATGAGAAATTCTGTGCAATATGGCGAGATATGAATTCGTTGGCAGCTTTGACAGGTGCAGATGCATTATATTTTAAAAAGATCTCATCTACAGTTTTCTTGCGATTGGATCCTTGATCGTGTGAACGCATCATGAGAAGGAGACATTCCTCAAGTAGGGCGGTACTCATCTTGGTATATCCAGAAGCTTTCAAATAATTTTCTTCAATAACCCGATCAAGAAGCATTGCTGGCCGTTTGTCATTTGTTTTAGTAATTGTTTCTATCTTATCAAGAATCGAGATGAGATCCTTATCTGCAGTGCAGAATTTTATTTCAAAGGTCCGGAGGCCACTTCCTTCAGTCAGAAAACTATGGCTTTCTCCTTGGTGAACGAAAAGGATATCTCCTTCGTGAATATGAAAGACTTTTCCATTTACCATAGCTATAGCCGATCCTGTTGTAACCAACTGAACCTGGTAATCATTCCTATGGTAGTGCAGTCGCATTTCTATCCCTTTTCTGTAGGTGAATCGTGCTGAAAGATTGATTCTAAGACTCATGCATACACTCCTAATGATAAATGCTGTCCTTACTCATTTTTGCTTCATTGCTTTGGATAATCATAACATGATCACTTATTTCTCGAAATATTAAATTTTCCTTTTTCCGTATCTCTGATTTTCGTTAATCTGTGATATATATTCTACGAATTAAGCAAATGAACAGCCTTATTACATTCTATACATATTTGCTATTAAAGTATTTTAATATAAAGAGAAATATCTAGATACAAATACTAAAAAACAATACGGTTGTTTTCTTGCAAATTCATAGTAACAAATCAAAATTAAAAATTTTTAGACGATATACAAAAAATGGAAACATTGTTCAGAAATACAGCGGTACCATGAGTACGAATAGCAAACATCAAGGGGATGTGTGAATGAAAAACAATGTTGTATTATTCGCAGATGATTTCAAATCTTTTTCCATCGGTCCGCTACCATTTGACCGTGAACATTCTGCGATGGGAGAATATCATTATGTAAAGCAAGAAGGGTATGAAGGGCAGTGGTACGATCCTATTTGCAACTCCTTCTATCGCGGTCCCAACTGGATTGTCACTGCTCAAGAAAAAGTACATTTCATCGAACAAATGCGCATACGAATCGAATCGATGAAAGGCGTATGCCCTTGCCTGGTATCAGGTGATAAGAAGTGGAAGGATTATATCCTGTCCGTAAAGATGAGGGCTCTCTGTACCAAAGAGGAAGTTGGTATCCTTTTTCGGTACCAAACTTCGTTGATGCATTACGCCTTCTTTCTGGTAGACGGAAAAGCACAGGTTGTGCGGATTAACAAAATGGAACGTACAGTTCTCGCCGAAGTTCCCTTCTCCTTTAATTGTGATGACTTGTACGTGCTTGCCGTAGATTGTAAGGACAACCACTTTGTTTGTTCCATCAATGGCAAACCCATCATTGAGGTAGATGATGAATATTTTGCAACTGGGTGCATTGGGCTTGCCGGTTACATGCCGGCTCAATATACCGATGTTGAGGTTTCGACAACCGAAGATGAGGCGACCCGGCTTGCCCAGGAAAAGACCGACAAAGCATTAGCTCTTGCCCAAAAGAGGAGCAAATACAGCCAACCGAAGCTATTGAAGGTTTTTGATTTGAAAAATTTCGGCGCTTCCAGGCAAATTCGATTCGGTCATCTCACCGGGACAGATGAACTCTTTTTCCTGCTTGCCCAACATCAGAAACGTGTTTATAAGGAACGGTACACCAACATCAGCTGTCTTACGGCAGTAAATATGGAAACCGGGGATGTGCTCTGGCAAGTCGGAGAGCCCTCCGAATTAACAGTCAACCAAGATACCACCTGTGACCTCCCATTCCAGATTTACGATATAGATGACGATGGAATTGATGAGGTTATTGTCGCCAAGGACTTTAAGGTCATGATTCTTGATGGGAGCACTGGAGAAGTCAAGAAATCCATGCCAACCCCTTTTAATGATGATCCTGCTGATGAGATATTGGGGATTGAGTTCCAGAAGCATGCTTTTGATCGACTGAATGTTGATGCGATCAGAATCGTCAATGTTTCGGGCAAGAATCGACCAAGCGATATACTCATCAAAGACCGATATGCCAGACTTTGGATTTATGACAGTGACTTCAATCTATTATGGAAGTTCACCCACAATAATACGGGTCATTTCCCCTATGCCTATGATTTCAATGGTGATGGCAAGGATGAGATTTTCAGTTGTTACAACATGATCAATAGTGATGGTACGCTTCAATGGGAGCTCCCCATTGATACAGACCATACCGACGAGATTATTATCGGGAAATTCGATCCGGATATCGACGATGATTTGATCGCAATTGTCTCTGGTTGGCAGGGCTTCATGATAGTCGACAAGCAGGGAAATATTCTCAGCCGTGATATCAACGGACATGGTCAGCGAATCAGTGCAGGGCATTACTGTCCCGATAAGAAAGGCATGCAGATCTGTACTACTACCTATTGGGAAAACCAGGGAATCATCTATCTGTACGATTGCAAGGGTAATGAGATCTGGCATATGGAGCCTTCCTCTAACGGTAATATTATTGCACCGGTCAACTGGGAAGGGGATGGGACTGAATTAATCCTACTAAATGGTAATAACAAGTTGGGCGGCATGATTGATGGTGATGGGGATCAGGTAGTTGTATTTCCTGATGACGGACATCCCGATATGTGTGCTGAAGTGTTGGATTTCTCCGGTGACAAGAGAGATGAAATTGTGCTTTGGGATGCGAGACGTATGTTCATTTATACCCAGGATCGTCCGTGTAAAGTAACAGGGAAGCAGTATGCCCCTATCAAATATCCACTGTACAACTTCTCGAACTATAGAGGGGAGTTCTCGTTCACCCGATGGGAGGACACAGAAGACTAAGAGACGGGCAAGGCCCGGGGAGGTGAGGACGGATAAGACAAGGACCGAGATTCGGGGTGCGAATCGTTGGCGGAACATGAGGCAAAAGGAGGTGCCGTTTTTGCATAGGACAAAAGAAAAGGCTTTCAATGGAGTGCAATGAAAACCTTATGAGCAGTGATATATATAACAGCGTATTAGCCTTACACCTGTGATTGTTTCATCAGAAGATCAAACATGGAGTTATTGGTTTTCGTAAGGTGCTCGCGTAGAGCATGTTCTGCTCCTTGCCAATCTTCTTTTATGCATAAAGCCAGAATTTCCATATGGTCTTTTTGGGTTTCTCTTAAATGCTGTTGGCTGACACCTGTTAAGATACGCAGTCGAATACGCAGCCTTTTGGTTTGCATCATCACGGTATCATAAGCAGATCTGATGTAAGTGTTGGAAACACTGTCCATTATCATGGTATGCAATTGAACGTCCAAAGCATTGAAAGGGCCGGAATCGTTATTATCATGCAAGGAAAGCAATTTTCTATAGCAATCCATCATGTTTGCTTTGTCCATCAACTTGCCGTATTCCCGTAGTGCGTACGTTTCATACAAGGTTCTGGCTTCAAATAGATAGGTTGCTTCTTCGATTTTAACTTGCGTAACAAGAATCCCTTTCTTTGGCTTGATTTCTACCAAACCTTCTTTTTCAAGCCTTCCCAAAGCATCCCTGATAGGAGTTCTCGTTAGATTCAATTCTGCAATGAGCATATCCTCATTGATCATAGACCCCGGGCGATACTCGCAATTGATGATTTTGTCTTTGATGAGATTATATGCTTGGACGCGTAAACTAATATTCTTTTCCATGTTTTTACCTTGTCTTATTATATATTTCAAATTGATATTTGTC
>QJZS01000123.1 GCA_003247345.1 Spirochaetales bacterium | reverse complement strand
AATTTTATCTAGAATAAAATTATATGCCTTATCCCCTGCAGTATCGAAACTAATACCATCCACGTACACATCCTCACTTTTCGTATACCACAAGTATATACGACAAATAGACAGACGAAAAGTTGGATTTATACAAACCTAAATCCAACTTTTAAAGAATTCTCTCAACCAATCCTTGGTGTTAAAGGTTTGTTGACTGCATAACGAGGTTTCTTGCCATCAACAAGAACATCCATTACACATTGCCCCATATCTGAGCTACATCGTAAAAACGAATCTATAGTAGCCGAAGCATTATGAGGAGTCATAACAACATTATCCAATTGATAAATTGGATTATCCAAAGGAAGCGGCTCAGAAGAGAAACAATCAAGCCCTGCTCCAAACAACTTTCCGTCCTTAAGAGCCTCTATAAGATCAGGTTCTTCTACAACACCACCACGTGCAGCATTGATGAAAATTGCCCCATCTTTCATAGACTTGAAGAAATCCTTGTTTACAAGACCCTTTGTTGAAGGCATGAGGGGCAAATGCACCGTAACGACATCCGATTGAGCAAGTAAGTCTTTGAGATCTGAAACAATAGTGTTTCCCTCAGCATCTGTACCTGGCTTGAGATACGGATCGTATGCCACTACCTTCATATGTAAGCCATCTTTACATTTCTGGGCTACAGAGCGACCAATATGGCCAAAACCCACAACCCCGATTGTTTTACCCAAAAGTTCCATTCCAAGCGTTGAGCGGCAGGTAAAATCACCCTCGCGCAAGTTCTTGTCACAGTATCTCATATTCTTTGCAGTGGAGAGGATCAAGAGCAATACATGCTCTGCCACCGCATTGGTAAGAGCCAAGGGAGTATTGGAGACCCAAATCCCCAAATCATTAGCTGCTTCCAAATCAATCTTCTCTGTTCCCACTCCATAGCGAGCAATGATCTTGAGCTTTTTCGCACTTTCCAGAACTTTTCTGGAATAGATCTCGGTACGCGCAAGCACGGCATCACAATCGCTAATCGCAGCAATCAGAGAAGCTTCTTCATTCTTGCAACGTACAATTTCAGCCCCATCATCGATGAGGGATTGAACACCATCAAGGATTACTTCCTGAGGTACTAATATTTTCATCTTTTATTCTCTCAAATTTATTTTTCTGCGACTTATTTCGCAGTCACTCCTTTCTTCTGCACCCTTGTGAGCAAGAGTACGAAAACCAGCGTCAGCACCAAGAAAGCCAAGCTATCAGGTTGCAAGAAAATTGCATAATTGTTTCCTGAAATTGAAAGACTTCTGCGGAAATATTGTTCGAACAAAGGGCCCAACATAGCTCCCAAAATCAGTGTTACCGGTGGGTATTTTTCCTTTCTCATGAAATACACCATGACGCCGACAATAACTGAAGTGAGCATCTGGAAAACCGAACTAGTCGCCGCATAGGCACCGGTCACTGCTATCAATGCAATTGCAGAATACAAGACGATCCTATTGATTTGGACGATCTTGATATAATAGGGACCGAACAACATAAGAGAGAGCGGAATCAAAATTAAAGCTGAAACAAGCAAGGCTGCATACATCGGTGATACCAATTGCAATTGTCGTGTCATGATATCCGGTCCAGGAACGATACCGTATACCATAAGAACACCTAGAACTACTGCAGTAACTCCATCACCAGGAATACCGAATGCAAGCATCGGGACCAATGCTCCACCACAAACTGAATTGTTTGCTGAGTCTGCAGCAGCAACACCTTGCAAAGCTCCATTTCCATATTTTTCTGGATGCTTGGACGAGCGCTTTCCTTCTGCATAAGAGACAAAGGAAGCCAACGAGCCACCACCGCCTGGGAGGACTCCGATGAAGAATCCGATAATTGAACTTTTGAGATAGGTAAGCCAGCCAACCTCTTTTAAGTCAGCTTTTGTAGGAATAAAATCTCGTCTCTTGATCTTTATATCTTTTACTCGGGCGCTCATCTCCTCATATTCGCGGTTGGACAGATCACTTTGCAGCATTACCTCACTGATTGCAAAGGCCCCGATTACTACGGATATAAAATCAACACCTTCCATCAACGAGACCGTTCCAAAGGTAAAGCGCGAAGTTGGATTCAAGATGCCCATACCAATTGTTGAGAAGATCATTCCGAAAATGACAAACAACATCGATTTTTTCCAAGCCTTTCCATCCAAGGCACAGATAGATACAAATGCAAAAATTACCAATGATGCTTTTCCTGGTGTTTTCACCAAAAGCGCAGCTTTTACGGCGATAGGAGAAACAAGAATGAGAAGCAGGACACCAACAGTTCCACCAATAAGTGATGCAAACGCAGATTGACCGATTGCCTTTGCTCCCAGCCCTTGCTGCATCAACGGGTACCCATCCTTTCCTGTCATACTGCTGGAAGGAGCACCAGGGATATTAATCGTTATGGCAGTAATACTACCGGAGTACATTCCGGCCATATAAATTCCCATGACCATACACAATCCCATATTCATTGTCATGCTATAGGTCATTGGCATCAACAGGACGATTGCAACTGTTGCCGTAAGTCCGGGAATTATTGCGAAAAACAGACCGATAACAAACCCAAGGAGAGTCATCAGAAAGTTGAGCGGCTGAAATACAACAGCGAACCCAGATAAAATCTGTATAAAAGTCGACATTTCTTATTCTCCCCTAGTTAAAACGGACACCAAATACAACTGCATACAGGATATAAACCACTGCAGTTATAATGATTGAAATAATAAGTTTCTTCAGTAGCCCACGAACCTTGTCATCAAAGAACACCATAAAGATGAGCGTGAAGACAAAAGCCGCAGGAATGAAGCCAACCAAGGAGTACAAACCGATGAAGAGGAAGAAATCCGCAAAAAGTATGATTTGCTTCAAACCGAATTTGGGTTCAGCTTCCTTTACAGGCTCTTCATCATCCATTTCCTTAAGGCTATCTTTCATAATGGATATACAAAGGAGAATTCCTATAATGGAAATAATTACTGGTATAAAATTCTCATTGGTCAATCCACTGGGTAGGATCAGCGGGCCCATCGACAAGCCAACTCCGAGATAACCGATCAAAAAGACCATACATACCAATGGAATCAGTACACTTCTATGTAAAAACCTTCGTAAATTCATTATTCAATTCCTTATTAATGACTATAATTATCTTTTCAGGAGTCCCTTTGCGACCATACCGTCAAGCAAAGCAAATGCATTGTCTTGTACTGATTTGATATACTCACTCAGTTCTTCACCACTCTTCCATACTGGTGTTACACCGATACTTACAATCCAATCCTGGAACTCTTTGGATTCAGAGGCTTCCTTGTAATAGGACTTCAAGGTTTCGATTACTTCCTTAGGAGTATCAGAAGGTGCACACATCAAGATGAAAGAAGCACACTGGATATCGGGATACCCAAGGGAAGCAATGGTTGGGACATCAGGATACGCTTTGTTCTGGATCTGTGAGAATTCAACCAATCCTCTTGCCTGCTTGGAAGAAATAAGGGCTGAAAGGTCTCCAAGACTGGTAATGATGGCATCAACCTCTCCGTTAAGCAGAGCTTCCTTCTGGGTTGCTGCTCCAACATATTGGACCTCATTGATATCGATTCCAAATACTGATTCCAGTTGAGCCATTACCAAGGAAGTACGTGAGCCTGCATTTGCACCACCAATCTTAATTTTGCCTGGGTTTGCCTTTGCAGCGTCAATCAAATCTTGGAATGATTTGTAAGGGGAGTCTTCACGAACGATTACGGAATCAGATTCCTGCGTCAGCATGGCGAAAATATTCAACTTGCTCAGGTCATACTGTGGAATAAGGTTAAAATATACAGATCCGACCACACTTCCATAGGTCATGGTTCCGATGCGATACCCGGTGGGCTTTGCAGTCATAACCTGGTAAGGGCCGTTTGCCTCTGTTGCACCATTGTTGGTTACATACAAAGTAATTCCATCATGTTGTTTCTCAATAATAGAGATAAGTTTTCTATTGATTGTATCGGTGCCGCCACCTGACTCAGCGTTTACGATTACCTCAATGTCCTTTGTTGGGTACGTAGCTTCCGAGGAACCTTCTGCGAACACCATTGCTGTCATGAACAACAAAACCGATACGATTGTAAAAACTTTCCTTTTCATAAGACCTCCAAAAGAATTTT
>QJZS01000176.1 GCA_003247345.1 Spirochaetales bacterium | reverse complement strand
CGTAGTATGGGCTACTGAATTCAGAACTTGGGTCTAGGTCATCTGAAAAACGATACAACGTATAATCTCCAGATGTCAAAACCTCATCTGAAGTGATTGCTACTCCATCGCTTTTATAAGTAGTCGTAAAAGAGCTCTTAAAACTTGGAGGATCCACTTCATCCGTCACTATATAAAACAACATAAGTGAAGGACCTGTCCCTGTTTCGATCAAACTCAGATTATCATTTTCGTCGGTAAAAATAAATTCTCCTGTTAAGGTAGAAGATGTAGAACTTTTAGAAAAGTCGTAATCCACATAGAAATAAGTAGCTATTCCACAAGAAATCAAAGCGATAAGGGCAAATAAAAAGACAGATGCCTTGATAAGATGTTTAAAACTCTTTCTCATTGCATCTGCCTCCTTTCTGGTTGGGTTTATTCTACCCTACCGTTTTACTTACAGGAGAGCAAGTCTGTTTGTTGCCAAACTAGCATATTCTGAATTCGGGAACTGGTCAGCGAGCTGCTGGAATGTAGCTTTGGCCAAATCTGTATTGCCCTGTTTCTCTTCCAGTCTAGCCTGTCCGAAAAGTGCCTTCGGGGACTCTGCTGCAGCAAATCCAAATTCATCAATTACTTTGGTATAGTATTCAAGTGCCAAAGAATCATTGCCAAGTTCTTCTGCTGCAACTGCAGCATTGGTAAGTGACAAAGAACCAAGGTAGCTACCATTGGCTTCAGAATATACTTTCATGAAGTCATCCATAGCATTCTGGTATTCTTTTGCATCAAAAGCTACAATTCCAAGAAGGTATTCAGCTCTCAAATTAGGATATTTCTTACCACCATCCGCAAGTGCATTCAAATCGCTTACAAGTGTATCATAAGTACTTTGATATGAGGCATCTTCTGTATCCATTGCCTTGACATCAGTATAACTCTTTTCGAGAAGACTGATTTGGTTGAAGTCGTTCTGCAGACTCTTGTGATTAACTGAAACAACAATTCCAACAACAATCAATGCTACGATAATCAAACCAACAATAATCAACAAAAGTTTTTTATTGCCGCCAAGAAAACGATTTAAAGATGCTTCCGTTTTTTCAGCCAAGGTAAGCCCAGCTGTATCTTTGTTATTATTACTCATGGTTCTACTCCGTTATCAAGAATGTAAAACACAGGCGGCAGACCTGCCGCCTGTTTCAAAAGGAAACAATTAATTGTCTTCCCTGTCTTCATCCTTGTAACGCATCATATCTGCCAAGGAGTAGGTATCGCCATCGCCATCCTCATCGTGGATGTACTTAGCAATCTCAGACTGCTGTGAGCGTCTGACCATCTCTTTGACGGAGAGTGAAAGTTTCTGTGTAGAAGGATTACATTCAACAACCATTGCAGTGATAGGATCACCAACATTGAACTTCTTGAGAACTTCGTCAGTGTATTCTTCATCTGGTCCAACCAAGTTGTACTTGCTGATCAAACCTTCGATGTCACCAATAACCTTCACGAATACACCGAAATCAGTAACGTTGGTGATAACACCGCTGATAGTACTGAACTTAGGATAATCGTGGCGCAAGGTCTGCCAGGGGTTGCCTTCAAGCTGCTTTACACCCAAGCGGATTCTGCGGTTGTCTGGTTCAACACGGATGACCACTACGTCAATCACATCACCTTCAGCACAGAAGGAAGACATGTTCTTAACTTTCTTGGTCCAAGAAATATCATCAATGTGGAGGAATCCATCAATACCTTCTTCAAGGTTAACAAATGCACCACTGTTGGTGATCTTTACAACAGGCTTGGAAAGAGTCATGCCGACGGGATAACGTTCGATAATGGTGTCCCAAGGATTTTCCTCAAGCTGCTTAAGGCCGAGGGAAACTCTCTTCTTGTCCAAGTCATAACCAAGGATCTTGGCTTCAACAACATCACCTACATCCAAAACTTCTTTAGGATTGTTGATGCGCTTGGTCCAAGACAGTTCACTAATATGTGCAAGACCTTCAATACCAGGTTCAATTTCAATGAATGCACCGAAAGTAGTAATTTTTGTTACTGGAGCCTTTACGGTATCACCTACGTTGTAATTTTGTTCGAAGGTGGTCCAAGGATCCTGCTGCATGTGCTTCAGAGAAAGATTGATTTTCTGAGTCTCTGGATCAATGTTAATGAGTCTGAGTTGTACAACCTGTCCCTTCTTTACGAAATCCTTAGGACGAGTCACGTGACCCCAGCTCATATCGTTGATATGAAGAAGACCATCAAAACCGCCAAGGTCAATGAATGCACCAAAGGAAGTGAAAGACTTCACTACGCCTTCAACGACATCACCGATCTGAACAGTTGAGAAGAATTTCTCTTTGTTTTCTTTGATCTTCTGGTCAAGATATTCACGTCTGTTCACAACGCTCTTAAGCTTTGTGCCACCGTGAAACTTATCAATAATGAAGTAATCGGTGATACCAATCATGGTCTCAGGATCCTCAACTCTCTGGACATCGGCCTTTGAGAGTGGGCAGAAACCCTTGTATTCGCCTCCGAGGTCTACCTCGAAACCACCCTTGATTACTTTTTCAAATTTGCCCATTACTGGAGATCTGTCTTCTGCAGCAGCCTTCAGTTCATCGGTGCGTTCTTTGAAGTCGGCACGCTTCTTGGAAACGACGATTTGACCGCCTTTTCCTTCCTTGTTGATAATGACAACTTTAACTTCGTCACCAACTTCCGGAATCGTTACGAATTCTTCGCGAGAGATTCTTCCCTCACTCTTATAACCGACATCCACGAATACATACTCGTTGTTTACCTGGACAACAGTACCGGCCACGAGTTGACCGTCTTCGATTCCATCAAGAGATTTAAGATATTCCTCCTGCAGAATATCCTGCATTCTGGTCTTCTTTTCTTCGATTTCTTGTTCTTCAGCCACTTCCCTTCTCCTGATCCAAAATTTACCTATTTACATCGCTTTTTAGCGCAAAAATAGCAGATAACACTTTCTCACAAACTTGTTGCATAGTCAAGTACGAGGTATCTATATACAGAGCATCCTTTGCAACTTGTAAAGCTCCAACCTCTTTATTTTTATCTATTTCGTCACGCATGATTATCTGTTTCAATACAGTCTCATAATCTTGTTTTTCATCCTGTTGGAGCAAACGACGCTTTGCTCTGACTTCAGGTTGTGCGTCAAAATAACATTTCAAATCTGCATCAGGGAACACTACTGTGGTAATGTCCCTACCTTCAATAACTACATCCATATCCTCGGAAATCTTTCTGAGTTGTTGATTTACATAACTTCGCAAAGGAGGATATGTCGAAACTTGAGCAACTACTGCATCAACTTGAGGCGTATGTAATTTATCCTCGATATCCTCATTGTTTACATGGATATGTTCATTCTTAACAAAAAGCTGATAATTTTTAGCGGTCTCAAGTACAGAAGGATAATCCATTGGATCTTTGCCTTCCTGTACTTGCAAGTAGGTATAAGCACGATAAAATGAACCTGAATTTAAATAATAAAAATTACAAGTTTTTGCAATCATATGTGCAATAGTGCTCTTTCCTACTCCTGCCGGTCCATCAATTGCAACAACCATTACCAAGGTCTCCCAGTAGATTTCTTGAAAATTTCATTCTCGCCACGAAGCAATGCATCAATCTCAGAGGATGTTACTACACGGTACTCACCAGGTCTAAGATCGCCTAACTCGATACAACCGATTCGCATACGAACCAATTGCTTTACCTCATAACCGAAGTAGCTGAGTATCTTACGTATCTCACGATTCTTTCCTTCGGTGAGGATGATGCGAGTCCATTTTTTGGATACCATCTCAAATCGTTTGATCGTATAAGGCTGAGGAATATCGATGTAAATTCCTTTCAAAGCTTCCTCAAGGTCTTCTCTACGAATGGAAGTATCACAGCTTACGAGATATTCCTTCTCAATTTCCTGTGAAGGGTGCATTATTTTTTGTGCAACATCACCATCATTACTGAAGAGGATCAAACCGCTGGATTCCTTATCCAATCTTCCGATATGGAAAAGCAAGTTTTGATCAGGAATATCAATAAGTTCACGTGCGTATTTCGTTTCATTGGGATCATAATTCGTACAAACATACCCACGAGGTTTATATAAAGCGTAGTAATATGTGCGGTCACTTGGCTCCACCAATTGGTCGTCCACCATAACCACATCATCTTGTTCAAC
>QJZS01000191.1 GCA_003247345.1 Spirochaetales bacterium | reverse complement strand
TGCAAGCACTGCAAGCTTGAAAGAAAAATTGCTGCTACTGGAACGGCATTTGGACGACAGGGTCATTGAGCTGAGCAAATTGTATTTATCCTTGCATTTCCAAGACAAGCCGTACAAGCTCTTTTTTGCAGATAAGGCAGACGGCAAGCTTATCTTCTCAGTGCTTGACGAACAAGGAACTCTACAGGGGTCAGTAAATTGCGAGGATGAACTCTATACCCAACTACAGGAAACAACAAAGCGTTTCCCTGTCAAAGAAGGGTATTTTACATTGGTGAATCAAAATTGGGCTGCCAGCATGATTAAAGAAAGCTCTGATTAAAGTACTACTTCTTCCAGAACATCGATCAAGGGCTGGTAATCACCATCAATGGCACAGATATCAGCTTCAAGAAGCCGGTCAGCATCAACGAGGGCCCAATCAATGTCGTAACCGGCATTCATCGTGAGTTGATAAAAGAATTGTCGGATAGCCCTTCCATTCCCATGTCTGAAGGGATGCAGAGCTTCCACTTCTCCCATAAAGAACGCAAGCTCATTGATAAAGACATCGCGTTCAAGACCTTTTAGGTAATGTTCTTCCCTAAGTCTGGTGAAAATCTTCTCAGCTTCACTCTCGATATACTCAGGATTGCAGAACACAGTCCTCTTGGAAGCAATTGTCGTACGAATTTCCCCTGCAGTAGGATAGATATCACTGTACATCCTACCATGCAGTGTCAGTAAAAATTCAAAGTTATAGGTATTTTGCATAGACTCAGTTAGCATCTCAGCAGTACGGAAATTGACTAAGCTTGCTTCTATTTTCTTTATTTTGGCTCGATCCATAATGGAGAAATAATTCACCAAGACCGAAGTACCTTGGTAAACAGAACCTTCATTGGAGGCCTGCTTTGTGAACTGGGCAGGGAGCTCATGCTCATCAATATACTTTTGAATCAGATCGTCAGCTGTATCTTCATCGTCGAGTATCGCTCGTATCGGATTTTCCTCTTGCTCGGAAAACGTGTATCCTTCTGCTTCATAACTGAACTTGATATAGTCGATGCATGCTTGCATTCGGCCTGCTTTCATAAAAATTCAAACCATCCTTGTCCGACAATCATCACATAAAACTAGGCTTAACCAAAAATTCATATGATCAAAGAGCCCTAATAATGACTATGATAGCCATAGCAGAGAAACTAGGTCAAGGTAAACCCATGAAAAAAGGACCTATCACTAGGCCCTTTTTCTATTTTTTTTCTCACTTATACTAGAAGGAGAAGCCCATGTAGGCAGTCGCTTCTGCGTATGTTGGGAAACTGGAAGTTCCTTCGCTAAGAATATACCCATATTTTCCACTCACACCCAAACTGAATACCTTGTTGAAGTTATAAGCAAGGGCAGCCTTGGCAAATGCTCCATACAGGTAGGCATCTCCATTAGTGGTACTCAAACTAGGACCATAGGTAAAGAACCCGCCGACACCAAGATCAAAATCAACCTTACCCAAGCTCATGTTGATCATTGGAGCTATCGTGACAGTTCCTGCATGAGTCAGATTGGAGAATGGCGTTGCAAAGTCAAAAGCCAATATATCGCTTATTACCGTGCGCCAACCATACGTACTGGAAAGGAACGGAGAATAAGCAAATCCGAGGTCAACACCCAATCCAAAGTTCTTATTGAAGGTTATGAGGTTGTTAAGTTGGATACCAAGCTCAGCTTGTGCATTCAAACCATGGTAACCGGTCATTGCGGTAAACATGTAGCTTCCGGTTCCACCAAGGGTAATGGTCGTACTATAACGACTCTCCTTCTTTACTGGTTCTGGTTCGGTTGCAACAGGCTGTGCTGCCACGGTCGGTGCAGGCTCAGCAACTACTGTTTCAGCGGCAGGTTGTACAGCGGTTTCAGTTACAGGTTCAGCAACTGGCTGAACTACCTCTGCAACAGGAGTCGGCTCAACAACAGGCTGCACTACTTCTTCCACTGGAGCTGCTTCAACAACAGTTTCTTCAGGTTGTGGCTCTACAACTACCGCATCTTCTGCAACAGGAACCACAGTCTGTTCGACAACCGGTTCTACTGGTTGGACTTCTGCCATTGGCTGGCTTGCTACCTCAGGTACAGCAGCTTCTGCAGGGAACATTGCCTCTGCTACAGATTGTGCACTTCCACTGAAATGGATGCCGTCATAAGATTGCTGCAAATAAAGGGTATGGGCCATACTGCCATCCAAGCCTTCTGCAACATAACTCGTGACAGAGGAATCTACAACTGTCCAGTTTGCCTCATCCTCACCATCGACTTGGTATCTAAAGGTAGTCACCAAGGGATCTTCCAGAAGCCACTCCCAGGTCACAACGACGGGTGTTGCAAATAGGACAGCCGGCAAGATCAGCAAGACGGCGATTACGGCAATGAATTTCCTTTTCATAGTATGAAACTCCTCTTTGTAGTTTGAGAAAACTACAACTATTTTTCATCCAAAATCCAACATATGTATCATACACATCCATATCTATTATAACAAGCAAATACCAAGAGAGTAACCCTACTAATTCACCATCTTGTCAGAGTTATGTCATATTCTGTACGCTCTAGGGTATGAATACGATACAATCTTTGGCAATTTTCTGCGGAAGCAGTGAGGGAAATAATCCCATGTACGCCCAAGGGGCAAGAGAATTAGGAAAAGCGATGGCAAAAGCTGATCTTCGCCTTATCTATGGGGGAGGAAACCGGGGTCTTATGGGCATCGTCGCCGAAAGCCTGTATGAACGTGGGGGAAAGGTCATTGGTGTCTTGCCGGAAGCTTTGAATCGAAGCGATGTGCGTCTGCATAAAGTAGAGGACGAATTGATCGTTGTTCCTACCATGCACGACAGAAAAGCCAAGATGTATGAAATGTCCGATGGCTTTGTTGCACTGCCAGGAGGAATCGGGACCTTGGAAGAAATTTTCGAGGTCTATACATGGTTACAACTTGGATATCACCACAAACCCGTAGCCTTCCTGAACATCGGAGGCTTCTATGATAAATTATTGGATTTTCTTTCCTACAATGTATCACAAGGATTTTTAAAACAGGACCATTTCAAAGCCTTGGTTGTGGAAACGGATAGTACCAAACTCATTGAACGAATTAAGCTCTGGGAGCCAAAAATCAGCGACAAACTCAGCCATTGATCTGTGGAAAATCGCCCATTTTAGCGCTATGCTATCAGTATGACCAAACGTAATTATCATCTGTTGGAATTCTTCTACATTGTAGTAGGTTCGTTTCTTACTGCTTGTGGCATTGCCCTCTTTTCATCTCCTGCACGAATTGCCAGTGGAGGGGTCAGTGGTATCGCAATCATCCTGTATCATACCCTCCACCTTGATACAGGCTTGTCCATATTCATTCTTTCAGTCCCTTTGTTTCTGCTTGGGCTGGCAATATTCGGCAAGCAATATGGCGTAAAATCCTTGTTGGGAACGATACTACTCTCCCTCTTCACCTCACTGATCAACTTTACAGTGGGCTATGAAGGATTGCTTGATTATTCCAAGGAAATGTCCATACTCCTTTCTGCTATTTCCGGAGGCGTTTTGATGGGTCTGGGCGTAGGGCTGGTCCTTCGTAGCGGGGCAAACACAGGGGGAACAGACATTCTTGCCCAGATTCTTGCCCGCTTTACCCCATTATCCATGGGTTCCTCTCTCTTTCTGGTAGACGTAATCATCATTGCATCCAGTGCTTTCGTTTTTTCCTTGGAAATGGCACTGTATGCCACGATTACCGTCTACATCATGGGAGTAACCATAGACCGTGTCGTACTCTCTTTCGGGACGAGATCAGCAAAAACAGTATTTATTATCAGCGAAAAGAGAGAGGCAATCGAACAGGCAATTCTGGACCAGCTCGGGCATGGGGGAACCATTCTAAACGGTCAGGGGATGTATACCGGGTTTGACAGACCGGTAATAATGACAGTCGTAGCAAACAATCGTCTGGGTGAATTAACCAATATCGTCCATAGAACTGATGGCCACGCTTTCATGGTCGTACAAGAGGCATACAAAGTCCTCGGTGAGGGATTCACCCCCATCGAGGAAGCTGTCTGGGCAGGCCTTTCTGACGTTACCCAGAAAAGGAAAAAACCTAACTAATCAGTCTTTCCAGAGCTTGTCGGGGTAATAACCGGTTGCAACTTTTTTAGCCAACTCGGTTTTGACATTTTCCTTGTC
>QJZS01000135.1 GCA_003247345.1 Spirochaetales bacterium | reverse complement strand
GCCCTTTACCGTTCCTTCCGATCCTGTTTTTAAGGCCCGTTGCGAGGCAATAGACAGAAATGGAGGCAGTGGGTTTTATCAATTGGCTTTGCAATCCGCAACGATGAAACTCAAACAAGGATTCGGCAGATTATTACGTTCTACCTGTGACCGGGGTGTGGTATTAATTTTGGACAGTAGGGTGGTAAGTAAAAACTATGGGATGTATATGCTTCGCTCGCTTCCGGAAAGTTATCATCCCGATACAGAGACTGATGGCATTTGCGACAAAATTGAAAACTTCCTCTATGGATAGATAAAAAAAGCTGTTTCTTAAGCAAATGCTAGAGAAACAGCTTTCTTGGTAGTCTATGGGAACTACTCGATGATTGCGAGGACATCCTTCATGCTGAGGATGAGGTACTCAACCCCGTCAGCCTTTACAGAAGTTCCGGCATACTTGTCATGCATGACACGGTCTCCTTCCTTGACGGTCATCTTGACCTCTTTGGTCCCTTCACCAACTGCAATAACGACACCAATCTGGGTCTTTTCCTGTGCAGTCTGAGGGATATAAAGCCCACTTGCAGTTTTTTCCTGCAACTCTTCCATCTTTACTAATACTCTGTCTGCCAAAGGCTTAATGGTCATGCTATGTTCCTCCAACCAAAAAATCTACATATTAAGTGGCGAAGTTTTAAGACCTTCGCTCTCGTTAATATAGTGAAAAGAAGAGAGACAGGCAAGGAGAATATCCTAATATTCCAAATTGGTGTGCAACATCTTCGCAGTGTGTAATTTATACTTGCCGTTCGTTATTGCTCTTATTATATTCGGTGCGAAGAGAAAGGAAACATATATGGATGAAATTAGAAATGACATTAACTATCCATTGACAGTGCCTACCAGTAGTCCATTCTTTACAGCGGATTCTGAGATAGAACAGGTGTGGAAACACTTTTATCATCTTGGTCAGCTGTTTGCAGAATCAAAGGATATGGTGAGGAGCTTGAACTGTTTCATCGATGTGTTTTTGATTAGAGGGAAGGAAATGCAGAGCGAGGATAAGGACTGGCTGGATTTCTTCCGTCGGCAGTTTGCAATTTACCTGATGGGTAAAAAGCGGATTTTCTGTTCTCTTTGCGAAGGCGACATGATTCATGATTTCCTGAAGATGGAATATGAGGAGATCAAAGAAGAGTTGGAACAGAGTGAAATTCCATTTCACACTGAAAATCTTGCCGCTTGGTTCGACTCTTTGGAACTTGATTTTCCATGGCTTGCTGCTGAATGTGAGTCAAATTGGTCAGTTGGATAGTCTATAATTTTCTCATTTCAAGAAGATTGTGTCATAATGTCCCGGTATCAACGGGATATTTCTTTGCTGGGTCAATTTGATACATACTTGGGTGGAGAATTCCCTACTTTATTGGTATATTTTCCCACTCCTGAGATTGTAAAAAAATATAAATATATATAATAAAAAAGATTAAAAAGTAATTTCTGTAAGTTGGCACGCTTGTTGCATTCCTATTTCCAAGAACCAAATAGGAAGGTACATACAATGAATACAAAAAGAAATATGCTGAATTCGAACGAACAGTCCTACGCTTATGATGATGCTAACATCTTAAGTATGTACCTGAAGGAAATTAATAGAATTCCCTTGCTGAAGCCGGAAGAAGAAGTATTGCTTGCACGTCGTGCACAGAATGGCGAAGAGTTTGCTCGCAGAAAAATGATTGAGTCGAATCTTCGATTTGTAGTGAATGTTGCAAAGAAATACCAGAACCAAGGTATGCCACTTGTTGATTTGATCAACGAAGGTAATATCGGCCTTATGACGGCTTTGGACAAGTTTGACCCTGAGAAGGGATATCACTTCATCAGTTATGCAGTTTGGTGGATTCGCCAGGCAATCATGAAAGCAATCAATGAGAAGAGCAGAGCGGTGCGTCTTCCGTTGAACAGAACCAACGAGTTGCTGCAGATCCAGAAAGCCCAGAAGACTCTGATGAAAGATTTGGGTGTTGAAGAGCCCAGCATGGAACAGATAGGTGAAATGACCGGGTTCAGTGCAGAACACGTTGGAGACCTTCTTTCAATCAGCCGTGAAATGGTCAGCTTGGATGCCCCGGTATTCAATGACGGTAGCACCAGTAACATCGGCGACTTCATTGAGGATGATTCACAGAGCCCTGAAGAGTCCCTGCTGGAACATTCGATGGAAGAAGATGTTCGTTCCCTGCTTGAAACCCTCAGTGATAAGGAACGTGAGATTTTGGAACTGCGCTTTGGACTTGAAGGAAAGAGTCCAATGTCCCTTAAAGAAATTGGCGAGCTGTATAACCTCACCAAAGAAAGAATTCGCCAGATTGAGAAGAAGGCCCTTGAACGTTTGAGAAATCCTTCTCGCTCCAGAATGGTGGAAAGTTATATCGCATAACACCGCAAAGGTGATCAACATATAGAGAAAACCGGGCACTACTGTCCGGTTTTCGTTGTTTTAAAGCATAATAAGAATTTTTCTACTCTTGAGTAATCCAAATTATATATTGCGTATTGATTTACCCGTATATCCCATGTTGTATGAGATGTTTTGTGCACATTTCATAACTAAAATTGACATAGTTTCCGGACTCATTTCCGGATGCTGGGCTAATACCCAGGAAGTGGATACTGCAGCTATGACTTGCCCACGGTAGTCATAGATTGGGGCTGAAACACAGTTAATCGCAGGTTCTGCCTCTTGATCATCGAGCGTCCATCCTCTTCTTTTACACTCGCGGATATCTTGAAGAAGGCTCTCAATATTGGAATGTGTATTAGGGCCTCGTTTCTCAAATTTTTCCTGCGCCAAAAGGCTTCGGATTTCTTCTTCTGTAAGTCCCATCAACAAGGATTTTCCCAAAGAAGTGCAGAAGAGAGGTTTCCGCTGTCCAACAATTGCATATTTCCTGAGGCTATTGATTTGTTCCTTACTGTCTACATATACCATTTGGTCATCTTGGCGGATGGCAAGAAACACAATATTCCCTGTGGTGACCGACAATTCATCCATAGCTGGTGAACTCTCTGTCTTCAATTCCAAGGTGTTGAGGTAGTTGCTGCTGAGTGCAATGATACCAGGACCTAGTCTATACCGTCCTGTATCTTCGCTCTTTCTAACGAATTCACGTTGCATCAATACACCAATGAGCCGGTGTACGGTGCTCTTGGGCAAATTGAGCGTTTCAGATATTTGGATAAGACTACAGCCGTTCGGGCCATCCCCAAGAAGTTCCAAGATGTCGAATGCTCTATCCAGTGATTGTACTTTCAATTCTGATGGCACAACTGTCCCTCCTACGAATGCAATATATTCTATTTAAATTGCCTTGACAAGACTATTGTGTGTTCTATAATGAAACTATATTCCATTATGTGGAATAGAAACGTAATATTTGCTAGAAATATAGAAAAATTAAAGCAAATATTTTAAATTAGAAATAGAGTTCCATAATATGGAACAAATAACTACCCATTTGGGTGAACTACAAACGGAGATTTTGATTCAATTTATTGCATATTAGTATTCAGAGTGATAAGGAGAAATGAATATGGATATTAGGTATTCAACAGGGAAAGAGGCATTCAAGCACATGACTACTGAAGAACTTCGCAAGGAGTTTTTGATTCAAAACATCTTCGTGGCTGATGATGTAAGTGGTGTGTATTCCCATATTGACCGAATTGTGACATTGGGAGCAATGCCTGTGAAAGCAGAGTTGGATCTGGCAAAGAATATTGATCCGATGAAAGACTTCGGTGTCGATTACTTCCTCCAGAGAAGAGAGATTGGGATCATCAATATCGGAGGAGATGGATATGTCGTTGCCGATGGAGTGAAATATGAACTGGTGTCTCTTGATGGCCTGTATCTTCCTATGGGGACCAAGGATGTAAAGCTTGGAAGCAATGATGCAACCAAACCTGCAAAATTCTATATGAGCAGTACTCCTGCACACCAAGCATTCCCTGCAAAACACATCGTATTCGCTGATGCAAAACATGTTCCAGCAGGTAATCAGGCAGAGTGTAATGCCCGTGTAATTAACCAATACATCCATCCTGATGTTCTCGATACTTGCCAGCTTTCCATGGGGCTGACCCAACTTAAAGATGGTAATATTTGGAACACAATGCCTGCTCACACCCATGAGAGAAGAATGGAAGTATACTTCTATTTTGACATTGATGCTGATCAGGCACTGGTGCACTTCTTTGGTGAACCTACTGAAACCAGACATATCTTCGTACACAACGACGAAGCAGT
>QJZS01000216.1 GCA_003247345.1 Spirochaetales bacterium | reverse complement strand
CGAGAAGCTTTACATGATATTGTATTTCTTCATTAACTTGTCAACGGTACCATTGTCCTGAAGCGTCTTGATACTGTCATTGATCAAGGTCAGCAAGGTGGTGTTACCTTTCTGCACTGCAATTGCAATAGGCTCGCCTTCAGTGCTGGCGGTTCCAGTTACATGGAGCTTTCCAGCATAGTTGGGGTTGGCAAGAGCAAAGTCACCAGCGATGACGGAGTCACAAACTACTGCATCAACATTGCCATTCAGCAAATCTTCTACAGCCAAGCCGATTTCATCATATTTCTTGATATCATAGGTTAGGCTATTTGCAGAGGCGAAGTCTTCCAGGAAGAACTGACCGGTGGTTCCAATCTGTACACCGATTTTCTTGCCAGCCAGGGTCTTTGCATCAACCATGGATGTATCTTTTGTCTGGGTGATGATGGACTGGGTCACATACAAGGTAGGAGTGGTAAAATCCATTACCTTCTTGCGTTCGTCAGTCACGGAAACACCGGAGACAACAGCATCATAAGCACCATTGGAGAGACCAGCGAAAATGCCGTCCCAGGCAACACTCTTAATGGTGATATCAGCACCTGAGAGCTCAGCAATCGCATTGACCAAATCAATTTCGTATCCAACAATCTGGCCACTTTCATCTACGTATTCAAGGGGAGGCCACGTCGTATCAGAAGCAAATACATACGCTTTAGTGGTAGATTCCTTCTGCCCAGCGGCAAAGAGGGAAACAGAAAGCAATAAAACAAGTAAAACTAGAGTAACTTTCTTCATTATTCATTCTCCTTCAGAATAGAGCTATGCAGAATTGTGTAAATTCATACAGAATTTGTCAAGAAAAATTGTATTAATATTCACTAAAAGAGCAACCAATTTCCTACTATTCATTGTATTATAACAAAAAATTAAAATATGTCAAAAAAACAGAAGGAATATCTATGCATTTTCGCGCTTACACGCCAAGACATTTATTACATCTAGAAGAGATTGTATAAAAAGCTTTACAGGAGTAGAACCAACTCGTTCGGTACTAATTACGACATCAGGCTTGTTCTCAGGGGACGCACTCAGATAAAGACGATATCGACTCTTACCGTGGCCTCCAAAACCAGAAAGAGAAAAACTCTTAATCGTAAGAGGCTCTGGACTCAGCGGCTGCACAAGACGTAGAGAAGCTTCATCCAATGACGTTGCAGAGCTGTGCATACGTTCAGTAAGAATCTCTGCCCCATCTTGCATGCAGTATGAGAACACACCTTCCAATAAATAGGACAATCCATCAGTCTTGCTTTCGCAAAAATCAAATCGATAGAGTGATTCTTCGATAAGATCCATCCCCTGAAGCAGAAAGAGAAACTCAGTAATGCCAAGGGCTCCCCCATCCTCTCCTACCATATCTTTTATAATGGACAACAGCCTAGTCGCTTGTTCATCGGTCACTGTGATATTTGCATAAGCCTGGGCAGAAGCGATCACCCCGTGTCTACCAGAATGGCGTGATAGGACGATTCGCTTTGAAACTGCCTGTTTTCCTATTGCTGAAGGATTATGATAGGTCGCTTGGTCTTGTGCCAAACCCTGCTGATGAATTCCTGAAGCATGTGCCTGGGTATTTGTCCCCACCACACTTTTCATCGGAGAAAAAGAGGTCCCACAATAGGAACTGACCTGATGGGCAACCTTCGCAATCGCAGGATAATTGAGGGAGTTCTTCATTTTCTGCCGGTCAAGAATTGCTGCCACTTCTTCGAGTGCGGCATTACCTGCCCTCTCACCTAAGCCTAATACAGATACTTCTACTCTGGTACAGCCAGCATTAATCGCAGCAAGGGTATTCGCGGTAGCCAATCCAAGGTCATTGTGGCAATGGACACCTAAAATTGCCGTCCCATCCCTGAATGCAGGAACTGTCTTGATAAGATAGGAAATGGTAGCGGCAAACTCATCGGGAAGCGCAATGCCTAGGGTATCGGCAATATTTACCGAGTGAGCCCCGTTTGAGGTAACGGCATCACAATATTCACTAAGAAAGGAGAGGTCGGTACGAGTGGCATCTTCAGCACCCATCTCGATGTCTCCGATAAGTTCCGATGCGAACCGAACACTGGTTATTGCTCTTCTAAGCAATTCTTCTCTACCGATGCCCATTTTAGACTTGATATGTGTATCACTAACAGGGAGGGAAAGATGTAAAATTCCACGATCGTTGGACCCAAACAGTTCAATACACTGTTTGATCTCATCCTCACGGGAACGGCACATGAAGGCAATCTTTGGAGAAGAAAGATCAGACGCAAAACAAGAAGCGACCAAAGAGCAGACTCGTGCATCAGAAGGAGACGAGGCAGGAAAACCCGCTTCTATGATATCTACCTTGCAAGCAGCCAAGCTTTCGGCAAGGCTGAGCTTCTCCTGCACGCTGAAAGAGAAGCCAGCTGCCTGGTCTCCATCTCGAAGCGTAGTATCGAGAATGCTCAGCATGCCCATACTTCTACCCTTATTCCTCTATTTCCAATTCTTTGTTGGCAAGAGCAGCAACCATATCCACTGCTTGGATGAACTTCGGAATATCTTCCTCTTGTGCAGGAATGATAGTGGGAGCAAGCACTGAACAGATTTGCTGTAGGGAATTCATATACTCAAGAATCTCGACCAATGAGGGGTCCAAGGCCATGAAGGTCTGGGCTTCAGTGTAGAGATCTTGCAAGGTATGATTGGCAGGAAGCCGGTCCTTACTCATAAAGATGGCCATGAAATATTTCTCGATACTCATTGCAGCAAGATTTTCCACAATGACGGGAGTAAATATTTCAGGTCTTTTGATTGACCCTTTTGTTGTCTTGTGGAGTTTTACTCCATCCTGGTAAAAAGTATACCATTCTTTATTCGTGTCTAACATGGACCAAGCATACAGTAAAAGAAAAATTTAACGTAGTGAACAATTTTGACCAATTTAAAACAATTTTGACCAATATAAAAAACCACATTGACGCAATTTTGGCCTCTATCTATCATCCAGCCAATATATAGGAGAAAAGATAATGAGAAAGTTCATCAGTATCCTTCTTGTCTTGGTTCTGTTCACCACTTCTCTCTTTGCTTCCAATCCAACTTCATCACCCAAATTACTCGTTGCCGCAGCCGCTAGCCTTACGGATGTCATGGAAGTACTTGCAAATGCATACGAGCAAGACAACCCTGGAACACAAGTTACCGTCACCTATGGATCTTCAGGATCGTTGCAGAAACAAATCGAGCAAGGTGCTCCGATCGATGTTTTCATGTCTGCTTCTCCCAAGCAAGTGAATGCTTTGGAGTCTGAGAACTTGTTGTATCCGAACAGCCGAACTGATCTTGTGGTAAACGAACTGGTTTTGGTCACTCCCAAGGGGGAAAACAGGATAAAAACTTTCTCGGATTTGGGTTCTAACAAACTCTCTTCTCTCGCTATTGGGGAACCAACCAGTGTCCCCGCCGGAAAATATGCCTCTCAAACACTAGACTACCTAGGCCTGAGCAAAAAGGTTCAGAAAAAATTGATCTACACAAAAGATGTACGTCAAGTACTCGCCTACGTTTCATCTAATGCAGTAGATGCCGGACTTGTATATGCAACCGATGCAATGTCCACTGACGATGTTCAGGTAGTTGCAATTGCTCCCAGAAGTAGCCATGATATTATTCTATATCCGGCAGCTGTAATTAAGGATAGCAAAGTAGTTGCAGAAGCCAAGACATTTATAGCTTGGATGGGAGAAACAAAAGCCCAAGGAATTTTCGCTCAGTTTGGTTTTTCCAAACCCTGAAATAAGGAGTAGCCATGGATTGGACACCACTTTTCATATCTCTGAAGACAGCAAGTGCATCAATTCTCATTGCATTGCTCACAGGGATTCCTGCCGCGTTTTTAGTGGTGCGGCAAAAAGGAAAAGTGCGTGCCCTGCTTGATGGAATATTCACCCTGCCCATGGTCCTGCCTCCCACTATCCTTGGATTCTTTCTGTTAGTAATTTTTGGCAGGAACAGCCCTGTCGGCCAGTTGCTCCAGAGCATGGGAATACGCTTGATCTTCTCCTGGGGCGCTACTGTAGTGGCTGCAACGGTAGTGGCTTTTCCCTTGGTTTATCGGACCGTCAGATCCTCTTTCGAACAAATCGATCCTACCATCCTCCAAGCGGCAAGGACACTGGGTATCCCAGAGCATAGGATTTTCTTCCGTATTATGCTCGGTATGGCAAAGCCAGGCATCCTTGGGGGGACTGTACTGGGTTTTTCCCGAGCCCTTGGGGAGTTTGGAGC
>QJZS01000076.1 GCA_003247345.1 Spirochaetales bacterium | reverse complement strand
GCCCATGAAGGTCACAATAGTAAGAGCCAACAGAATTGTCGGGAAGGAAAGCAAACTATCGTTTACCACCATAATCACAGTGTCCAGCTTTTTAGTGCCAAGCCCAGCGGTGAGTCCAAAAAATAGGCCTAAACTGACTGCTACTGCTACCGTAGTAGTTCCTACGATCAAGGCAGAACGTGAGCCGTAGAGAAGCCGGGAAAACACATCGCGACCGAGATCATCCGTACCAAGTAGGTGTCCATCGTAGCCAGGAGCTACCAAAATCTCTTCCAGGTTTTGATCAGTGGGATCGTGGCCTGAAATAAGAGGTGCTGCCAGGGCACTGAGCCCCAGCAACACAATGAAAATTATGCTTATCGTCAACAGGAATGATTTCCCGATTGAATAGGAGTTACTTGCCATTGACCATTACATTCCTAAAGTCCAAGGTATCGAGCTTGGTATCAATGCGGAATCCAGAGATGTTTGCTCTGGTCAGCACATAACTGTAACTCGTTCCAATATAGACATGGGGAACTTCCTCAGCCATCAGTTGGAGAGCTCTGCCATACAGGGCTTTTCTCTGATCAAAATCAACCACTTGAGCAGCCTTGTTGATATCAGCCAAAGCCTCGGCATTATCCCATTTTACATAACTCTTGGAAGGATCTCCGTAACCACCAAGACGTCCGCTGGGGTCAAGTTTACCGGTATGTCCGATAACCGTGAAGTCATAATTTCCACCCCGGTATACATCACTGAGCCAAGTTGACCAGTCTACCAATTTGATCTGTACATTCAAGCCGACTTTCTCGAACATTTCCTGATACAGCTGACCAGCTTTCACGTGGGCATCGTAGTTCTGGGGAAGAGCCATGGTGAAGACCTTATCGCTAGGAATATTTAGTGACTTGATGATAGAAGCTGCCTTAGCAGGATCATATGGATACAGGTTGGTATAATCTTCATAGTAAGGGTCGTTGATATCCATGAAGGTTCCAACAGGTTCCCCTCCACCGTATGCGATATCGAGTACCTTCTGCTTATCGATGCTCATGGCGATTGCTTGTGGCGAAGTTTCACATTATCAAGGTAATCGTGGGAAGTATTCATAGCCATGACCAAAACCATGGCAGTCAAACTTTCCTGTACGTTGATGTTCTTATCAGCTTTCAGCATCTGCAATTCCTGTTCGGTTGGGCTGTATCCTGCCAGGACATCCAACTGACCAGACATGAGACCCTGAAGTCTTACAGCAGGTTCGGTGATGATGTTGAGCTTAACTTCATCAACCATTGGCTTGCCTTTCATCCAGTAGGAATCGTTTTTCTCAAGGGTGATTGAGTTATCTGGAATCCATTCTTTCAATTTGAAGGGCCCGGTACCGACAGGAAGCTGACCAAAGTCATGACCTTCGTCAATCAAACGAGCAGGAAGAATGGCACCCCAACCTGATGCAAGTGTTGAAAGAAGCGGAGCAGAAGGTTTGCTTAAATTAAAAACAACTGTTAATGGATCGGGGGTATCGATGGACGTGATGGCACCAAACTCAGAAGCTTTGGAAGAAGCCATTGCAGGATCCATGATCCTTTGGATCGTCTTCTTTACATCAGTGGAAGTAAAGGCATCCCCATTGTGGAATACAACACCACTTCTGAGGTGGAAAGTCCAAACCAAGTTATCTGCAGAAACATCCCAGCTTTCAGCAAGAGCAGGAACAATCTTTCCGTTTTCATCTGGTTCAACCAAAGTATCATAGATACTTCTGATCGTCTGGAACGTCAAAGTCCCTGCAGTCTTATGGGGATCGAGGGTGTCAGGGTTTCCCCCCATGGCAACCTGAAGACTTACAGGCTCTTCCTGTACTCCCTGAGCTACCAATGGGAAGGCTGCGAGTACAGCCAGCACAATCAAAACAATCCCTAATTTCTTCATACAATTCTCCTCAAATTAGTTCTTTTCTATTGGTCCAATCTATTCACAAACCTTACGAGAAATGTGAATGATCAATGAATAATCGGTGAGGAAGCAAACAACTGTTTCGTATATGAATGCTTCGGTTCAAACAGGATCTGTTCGGCATCTCCCTGCTCTACTATTTCTCCACTCTTCATGACAGCGATCAACGTGCTTACATAACCGACCAAATGCAGGTCGTGAGATATAAAGAGATACGTAAGACCAAATTCCTTTCTCAGATCCATCAAGAGATTGATGATCTGTGCCTGTACCGATACATCCAGACTTGAGACCGGCTCATCAAGTACGAGAAGCTCAGGCTCCATCAACAATGCACGAGCAATGGAAAGGCGTTGTTTCTGCCCGCCTGAGAACTGGTGGGGATACTTTTCCAAGTTTGCGTAACTGATACCGATGATATCGGTAAGATCTCTTACCTTTTTCAGGCGGTCAGTCTTTCCCATTCCTTTGTTGACCAAGCCTTCCTCTAAACTTGCCAACAAGGTCCTTCTTGGATTGAAGGTAGTATTGGGATCCTGAAAGACGATCTGAACACTTTTTCGTAAGTGAGAGAGATCTCTTGGATTGCGGTAATCTATATTCTTCCCCTTCAATGCGATGGTTCCACTGTCAGCCTTTTCGAGACCGACAACCATCCGAGAGAGGGTCGACTTTCCACATCCAGACTCCCCTACCAGTCCTACAATACTTTGCTCAGGAATATTCAATGAAACATGCTTTGCGGCTTGAACGCTGAGTCCAGTGCCCTTCTTTTTAAAGGTCTTTGAAATGTCTTTGAGTTCAAGCACGGAACAACTCCCTTGTACGTAAGCATGCAACGCCATGAGCATTGTTCCCAAGCGATTCAAAAGCAGGTACAGACAAAGAACAAAAGTCTCTTGCTTCCGGGCAACGTGGGCTGAAGATACACCCTGTAGGGCGATCTGCACTATCGGGAATATTGCCCTTGATGGAAAGAAGTGGTTGTCCACGTCTTGAGATGTCAGGAACCGCACCAAGCAAGACTCTTGTGTAAGGATGTTGAGGGGCTTTGAATAAAGAGCCTGAAGTAGAGGATTCCATCAACTTGCCTGCATACATGACCGATACTTCATCAGCACTCTCATATACGACTGCAAGGTCGTGGGTGATGAGCAGCACAGCAATATTCAGTTCTCGTGCAATCTTCTTTAACAAAGCAAGAATCTTTGCTTGCACGGTAACATCGAGGGCGGTAGTGGGTTCATCGGCAAGAATAATATCAGGGGAACAGCTTAAAGCAATGGCAATCATGACCCTTTGCTTCATTCCACCAGACAGTTCATGGGGGTAACTTGCTAAGACCCGATCAACATCATTGAGTTCTACTAAACGAATCAGATCCTTTGCTTTTTCCAACGCTTCCTGTTTGGTGACTTTTAAGTGGGTCATCATCGTTTCAGTCAGTAACTGGCGAACCCGCATGACTGGATTCAAGTACCTGCCAGGTTCTTGGAAGATCATACTGATCTTGCTTCCACGTACACTGCGAAGGGTCGATTCATTTGCTGAGAGAATTTCAATTGGTTCCCCTTCTGAAGGAATATACTCGATACGACCAGAGGTGTATTCGGTATTTGTTTCAGGATTCAGGCGAAGTACGCTTTTTACCGTAACTGATTTTCCCGATCCAGACTCTCCTACCAAGGCATGAATCTTTCCTCGTCTGAGTGAGAGTGAGAAATCTTCAACTGCGGGGATGATACCCCCAGGAGTATGAAATTTAAGGCTGAGATTCTCAATCTTCAGTACAATATCATTATTTGTATTCATTACGAGATCCTTGCTTTCGGGTTGATAAGTGCATAGAGCAGGTCGACCAAGAAGTTTATTCCCGAAAACAGGAAAGCCATGAAGATAACGCTTCCCTGTACTACGGCGAAATCACGCTGGTAGATACCAGTGAGGAATAAACGTCCAAGACCAGGCAGAGAGAATATCTGTTCTATGATGATTGCCCCACCCAAGAGACCTCCAAGTTGTAGACCAGTAACCGTCAACACTGGTAACAGGGCATTCTTTAAGGCATGCACATATTGAATTCTTCGGTCCACAAGCCCTTTTGCACGAGCTGCTTCTATATAAGGTTTTCCGAGTTCTTCTATCATGGATATACGGGTAATACGTACCAACACTGCAGACTTGGCAAGTCCGAGGGAAATTGCCGGCAATATCAAGGAATTAAAGCCTTGGGCACCAAATAGAGGAAACCAACCAAGTTTTACCGAAAAAATGAGCAATAGGAGAATTCCCATCCAAAAGCTCGGCAGGGCCATCCCAAGCTGAGAATACAGAAGGCCAAAAGCATCCCAGATTGACCAGCGTTTTACTGCAGAAAGCACTCCGATCGGGATAGCAGTCAGAATGGTGAAAACCATAGCCAAAAGGGCCAGGTTTGCCGTCACAGGAAGGCGTTCAAGGATTAAGGTACTCACAGGTCGTCCACTGAAATAGGAATTACCGAAATCAAAGTGAATGATGTTCCCCATCCAAGTAAGGTACTGGCTTATGATAGTCCCGTTCATTCCAAGACTATTTCTGATATTCTCTACATCTGCAGGGTTGGCATCTATACCGGCAATAACCTGGGCAGGATCGCCAGGTAGTAAGCGAAGAAGCAGGAAGACTATCGTACTGATAAGCAACATTGTGGCCAAAAGGCGTAGTAAAAGTCTTCCGATTGTCCTAATTGTGTCCATGCTTCGCATCGTGGCTCTTGGTTTTATGAAGAGTGTTTGAATTTGGTTAAAGAATTATGAAATACTCCGAGGTTTCATTTTTCTCTCATACTTTTTACATAGAGTTCGTCCATGAAACAGCTAAAAGAAAAATGGAACCGATTTGCCCAATGCGCAGGTTTCAATGCACAAGATACAGAAGCAACGTTTGCGTTGTTAGATTCACTCTATTCAGAGCCGTACAGACGCTACCACAACTGGGTACATATCAGTACCCTCCTCACCCTTGCGGAGCAATGGAAACAGGCTATACAAGATCAAATAGCTTTTGAAGCTGCCATCTGGTTTCATGATGCTATTTATGTACCCTCTCGTGCTGACAATGAACAGAATAGTGCCTTTTTGGCCCAATGCATTTTAAGTAAATCAAAACTAGAAAATAAAACAATAAAGAAGATAGTTGAAATCATTCTATCTACTGAATATACAAAACCCTTTGAAAGTGATGATGCTGATACTGCTTTGTTTCATGATTTGGATTTTGCGATCTTTGCCTTCCCTATTGAGCATGTACTTACGTATGACCGAAATATCCATGGGGAATTCCTTTCCACCCATCTATTTCCTGAAAATGAATTCAATATTCATCGCAGTCATTTCTTACAAAAGATGCTTAACAGGAAAGAGCTGTACAAGGTCAATGAAACCAGAGCAGCAT
>QJZS01000028.1 GCA_003247345.1 Spirochaetales bacterium | reverse complement strand
CACCAGAAAGAAATAAAAGGAGTAGATTCATGTTAATAGGTATTTCACCCTGTATTGGTCCAGAACTTCTGGAAGCTTTGGATAGAATGGGACATGGCGATGAGATTGTAGTGGTCGATGCATTTTATCCTGGTGACACGAAGGCTTCACGCTGTATCCGTGCCGATGGTATCGAAGCTACAGACCTTCTTGATGGTATATTCCGTCTGATGAACCCAGATGATTATGTCAAAGATCCGGTGGTTATGATGATCCCTTCAGAAGGCGATAGCGCCGACCCAGCAGTCGAACAGTCCTTCCAAGCGGTCCTGGACAAATATTGGCCAAAAACTCCCAAGATTCAAAAAATTGAAAGACAAGAGTTCTATGACCGAGCTACTAGAGCCTATGCAGTCGTAGTATCAGGATCAATCGTAAAATATGGATGTATCATCATCCGCAAGGGAGTTCTTCCCCATTAAGGTAACGTGCAGACCGCCTATTCCAGGCGGTCTGTTATTTTCCCATTTAGTCAATGAGAATAACTGGTTTGATAACCTTTTCCTCCTTATTCCCAAATACAGCAAAAGCTGCATCCAGTTCGTTCATGGTATAGCGATGTGTCAGCAATAGCTGAGAAGGTATGAGATTTGATTTCAGTAATTCAAAAGCCTGAGGGAATCCCCAATTAGGAATTGCATGAGAAGCAATCAAGCGCTTCTTGGAGAAATGGAAATCATTTGCATGAAAGATTACTTCGTCATGTTTGAAATCAATGCCGTCAAACACAATGCGTCCACAAAATCCTGCAAGCTCAATTCCATCACTCAGGGTGGCAGGGGGAGAAGTAACAATCACACGATTGAATAGTTTTGGAAATTGTTGTTTCAGATCTTCTTTCCAACTTTCCTTGGCACTATCTATGACCAAATCAGCACCAAGCTTCAGAGCAACTTCCTTTCGGTAAGCACCCCTTACCGTATCAAAGTGATGGCCTACCATTACCACGGTTCGAGCCCCTCTCAATTTTGCCATCTTGATACAGCTCAAGCCGATAATACCAGGCCCCATGATGAGGACATCATCCAATAAATCAATATCAGCCTCACGATTGAGATCCAAAGCCACAGTAATGGGTTCTGCAAGTGTAGCTTCAGGATAATCAAGACCCTCGTAAGGGATGACCATCTTTCTGGGAACAATGAGAAATTGACCCATTCCTGCTTGGTCATCCATATAACTATAAATATGTTCACAAGCTTGAGGTTTTTGGTTCAAACAATTATCACACACCCCGCAGGCCACATTGTTTTCCACGACAACAGAATCACCTACATGGAGGTCAGGAAAATCCGATCCTACCTGATGTACATATCCTGCAACTTCATGCCCAAGCGGAGTAAGGCTGCCTGTGGGGAGGTCCTTCACAAAATGAATATCGGTTCCACAAATTCCACAGGCTTTGATTCTGACGACTACTTCATCGGGTTTTGGCTGTGCCAAGGTTTTTGTGACAATCTGTATTTTTTCCTGCTTATCAACCCAAGCACTGATAAATTCCATAAGGATTCCCCTACTTCTTAAGAAAATCTTCCGCTCCTGATGGTATGACGCAGAGGAATACGAATTCCTCTGTATCTGATTCGTTGATCCATTGATGTTCTACATTCCCCGGAACGAATACAGAAGTACCTGGCAGAAGGATTTGTTCCTTATCAAGTCCTACAACCCTTCCCTTGCCTTGCAAGACATAGACAACATGCTCGTGCGCATGTGTACCTTTACTGCTTTTTCCACCAGCAGGCATATGAATTTCCCGCATTTCAAAATTGGACGATCCATCTTCCTTGCTTACCATCCAATATACTTTGTTGCCGGAACCGGAAACACTCAAGAGTGCATCTTCTTTCATTCTTGACATTATCATTGCACTTGCTCCCAATAGGCTTTCTCGTCAATGGAGGCAAGAAAATCTTTGACTTCCTGCTCGCTTGGCATTGCAGGAGCTGTCCCCACCTTGGTTACTGATAACGATGCGACGGCAGTAGCAAACAAGATGGCCTCTTTTAATCCAAGACCTTTGCTCAATGCCGTTGCCAGACCTCCATTAAAGGCATCCCCGGCACCAGTGGTATCTACTACCTTCACTTGTAATGTAGGGAATAGGAGAGCTTCACCTTCTTTAGTCAGTAAGAAACTGCCCATCTTTCCCAGAGTGATGATGACGTCTTTCACCCCTTTGGATTGCAATGCAATTGCTGCTTTATGAGCACTTGCCTTATCCACAACCTCTATACCTGTAAGAAAGGAAGCTTCAGTTTCATTGGGGGTCACCAGGTCGAACATTCCGATAAAGGCATCTTCCAAAGGCTCTTGGGGAGCTGGAGCAGGATTGAGGATAGCCATTCCCCCAGCTGCATGTACTTTTTGGACAGCTGGGGCAAGAATATCGAGATTCGTTTCCAATTGGGTAACCAATACACTGGTTTGAGCAAATATTGGTTCGACTTTTTCCATCTCATTGCTCTTGATAGCTCCGCAGGCTCCAGGAACAACAGTAATACTGTTCTGAGATGTATTCTCATCTACCATAATCAAGGCTATGCCGGTAGCCAGTTCAGGATCTTCGAAGACGTAGCGGATATCCATCTTCTCTCCGACATAGAAGTCCTTGGCGACCTTGCCAAATACATCCTGCCCGACCTTGGTAACCAACACGACATCTCCACCGGAGCGGTGTGCAGCAACACCCTGGTTTGAGCCCTTGCCTCCAGGACCCATTTTGAAAATGCTTCCCTTCACCGTTTCACCATGTACAGGGATATGGGGGGATCGTGCCATCAAATCAACGACAAAACTTCCTACGACCGTAACTTTTCCAACCATGATTTATTTCCTTGTGTATCTTTCTATAAAACTATAAGGGGATGGCGTGCTGATAGCACTGACATCATTCAACCGTTTCATCTGCTCTTCGCTCAAAGACCAATCCACAGCCTTAAGATTTTCCTCCAGCTGTTTTGGGGTACGAGCACCGATCAGAGGAATAATTTGGGCAGGATTCTGCCGTATCCAATTGATACTTACCTGTGAAACTGGACATCCAACCTCGGTAGCAATATCATACAAAACCTCGATGATATCGTAAGCACGCTCTGTTGCCCGTTGCTCCTCAGAATCATCCCATCGGTCTGCCCTTCCTGCCCTGCTGTCTTTTGGAATATCCTTATCTCGTCGGTATTTCCCGCTGAGCCAGCCACCGGATAGTGGCGACCAAGCAAGCATTCCGACTCCTTCTCGGTTACAAAGGGGGATCAATTCCCATTCAGGACTACGGACCAGCAAACTGTATTCCAATTGCAGGCTCATAAAGGGTTCTGTATGCATGTATTTTGCAATCATCAGGTTCTTCATAAGATCTGAAGGGGTATAGTTCGAAGCTCCGATATACCTTACTTTACCTGAACGCACCAAATCATCCAGTGTACGTAGGGTTTGTTCGAAGGGAGTCCTTTGGTCAAAGCAATGGATTTGCAACAGATCAATATAGTCTGTATTCAGTCGTTTCAGACTTGCCTCGACGCTAGCCATTATGTGCTTTCGGCTGGCACCCGTATCATTGACCTTATCTGTTGTAGGGAAATACACCTTCGTGCCAATGAGGTAATCATCCCTGTTTCCCGCTTCTTTGATCCAAGAGCCTAGAATTTTCTCCGAAGCTCCTCCATTGTAAGAATCGGCAGTATCAAAATAGTTGCCGCCAGCTTCGGTATATTGATAGGCCAATGCTTTGGAATCTGCTTCCTGAATATTCCACCCGAATGTCTGGGTGCCAAAAGCTATTGAGCTCATGCGTATCCCAGTATTCCCAAAATACCGATAATCCATTCCTACCTCCTCAAGAGCAACGCACGCATATCGGTATCTTCTATTACATACCAAGTTTGTGAAAAGCATTGTGGGGGGTGAATATCATCTGAATCGGGAGCTTGGAAGACTTCATGGTGTTTGTAAGGCTTCCATAGTGTAAGAATATGATGATGCAACTCGCCTTGATAGGTATACCACTCTTCCCAGAAAAGGTGATCTTGTGCTGATTTCTCAGGGATTGCATTCACTACCAAGAATCCATGATTCTCTTTTACCAACCAGGAATGGTAGCGATATGGATTATCTTGTAAATCATCCAATCCCCCAAATATTTCTTCCATTTTGAGACCTAGACGCTGCATAGTCTCGTCAACTTTCTGTTGTTTTAATAGTTCCTTCAGTGTAGCCACACTATTCCTCCTTTGTGTTGTTAAACTGATCTAGCTTTTGATAGAAATCAACCAGATTGGCGTAGGCATCCTCGTATAAGGGAAGCAAACGGTCATAATAGGCCACATTTTCTTCAATTGGATTTATTCTTCGTTCAAAGTGCAGAAGTTTCTTCACGATATCAGCATTGTCATACATGCCAATGCCGATACCTCCGATCACTGCTGCTCCAAAATTCTTACTGTCTTTCAGGTGGTTATGCGTAACCACAGGAATATTGAAAGTATCTGCGATAATATGTTTGTTTATATCGCTGTTTGCTTGGCCTCCGATGAGCACTAATTCCTTTGCCTGGTTAATCGGTTTGAGTGCTTCCCAAATAATTTTCAAATTCAGGGCAACCCCTTCATAACAAGCTCGGAACATATCAGAGCGACGGGTATTTCTTTTCAGTCCAATGAAGGCTCCCCGCGCCGAAGGATTCCAATAAGGACTACGCTCACCCATGAGATAGGGCAAGAAGATCAGACCATTCGCCCCGGGAGGCGACTGGGTGACCAGCGTTTCGATCAAATGTTGCGGGTAGCTCTTTTGCAATTCCGCCTGCGTCGCTTCCTCACGAGCCAATTCATCCTGAAGCCAATCAAGAGAGGCTCCGGCTGCCTGCATCGTACCACAGGGAGAAATCTTATCAGGTTGGATAAACGACCAGTTGAAGGTACGCATCTTTGGTTCCCAGTAGGGAGTGTCTTTAACCAATCCGATCCAAGCGGAAGAACCATAATAGAGATAGGCATCATCGGTTGTAGTACAGCCTCCGCCAAGAGAAGCGCAGATTCCGTCGCCAGCACCGATAACCACAGGGGTTCCCGGTAATAAACCTGTTGCAATTGAGGCATCCATCGTCACGTACCCGGCAACTTCAGTTGATGATATTGCATCAGGCAAAATCGATGGATTGATTCCTATGATACTGGTCAATGTCCGTGACCATTGCCGTTTTGTAAGATTGAACAGATTGGTACCTGAGGCATCAGAGTAATCGGTTACAATTTCACCCGTCAGTTTGAAGACAATATAATCCTTCGCCTGAACAACCTTCGTCGTTTTGGCAAACTGCTCAGGACTATGGTTCATGATCCAGAGCAATTTGCTCAGGGTATACGAAGCACTGATCCGATGGCCGGTAATATGAAAAAACAGATTTTCATCTATCTGGTTGAGCAGCTGTTTTGACTCTTTATCGGAACGCATATCAGCCCAGATAATAGCATCACCGACAGGATCTCCTGCTTTATCCAAGCAAAGGCACCCCATCATTTGGCCGCTGAACGTTACGACGGCTATGGATTTTTCATTGATCCCACGAAGAACTTTCCGAGTGGATTCACAAACCGCGTTCCACCAATCCTTTGGGTCTTGTTCGACTTTACCGCCTTCACGATAGATGACACGATACAAGGAGAGCCAGGAACTAATGACGTTTCCTTTCTCATCATATACCACCGCCTTATCTCCAGTTGTGCCCAGATTGTGCGATAGGATGAGTCTGTCATACATACATTAATTCCTTTATTTGCTCATTTCTGATTGAACCAAGGTTCAAGACTACGATACAGCTGGGCAAATCGAGCTGTTCGTTCTTCATAAAATGAAGCATTCTCCAAATTCGGCTTTACTACTTCCTTGATAGGATTCATCTTCTCGATCATGGTAAAATCTTCGTACAGTCCAGATCCCACACCACCGAGTAAAGCTGCACCCATACTTGTTGCTTCAGTCAGAAACTGAGGAACTGCAATTTCACATGCGAATACATCAGCCAAGACTTGTCTAAGGTAGGTATTCAAGGCCCCACCGCCGATGAACATGACTTGCCTGTCAGGAACTTCGTTCAACATTGCCGCAAAATTCAATTTTTGGTTCATTGCAATGCCTTCCATAAGTGCCATACAGTGATCAGCAAACGTGGTATTGAGATCCAAGCCTACAAAAGCGCCCTTCGCATTTGAATTCCACCAAGGAGAACGCTCGCCAAGCAGGTATGGAAGATAATACAAGCCGTTTGCACCTGGTTTAGACTGCTTAGCCAATTCATTGATGCTGTCCAGTGTCTTGCCTTTGTCATTGCCCAGATATGTCCTGGCAAACCAAGAGATGGAACCTCCGGCAGTTTGCATAGTCGCACAAGGCTGGTACAAGCCCGCAACAGGATGGGCCCAAGTAAACCCGATTTTCTGTGGGTCTGCAAGAGGTTTTTTACTTGCAATCGAAACCCAAGAGGAAGAGCCCATGTATATATAGGGCTTTCCAAAAGATACTGATCCCGCCCCAAGGGAAGCACAACCACCATCACCTGATCCGACAATGACAGCTGTCCCTTCAGGAATACCTGTTTGTTCACTTGCCTTTTTATGAACCGACCCGATCTGAGTCGATGAAGGATATGCTTTAGGGAACAATGACGGGTCAACACCCATCGCATTGAGAATCTCAGCAGACCAATCAAAATTCAAGAGATCAAACGCATTGGTTCCAGATGCATCATTGTAATCTGTTGCATATTCACCGGTGAGCAGGAAATTCATATAATCCTTGGCTTGAAGAACCTTATAGGTTTTCTCATATACCTCAGGAAGATGTTTTTTAATCCAAAGCAGTTTTGTCAGGGAGTAGGAAGAGCTGGGTCTATGCCCGGTAATCGAGTAGATGCTATCAAACCCGAGGGCATCGATAAACTCAGCTTCTTCTTCCCCACTCCTTTGATCGCAATATATCAAGGCGTTGTGCAAAGGGGAGCCTTCCCTGTCGACAGGAAGACAAGCCATCATCTGCCCACTAAAGGCAACTGCTACAACCTGTTTGGGGTCAATAGTAGAAAGAACCTGTTTTGAAGAGGAACAAACTGCATCCCACCAAATAGCAGGGTTTTGTTCAGCCCAGTTGGAGTTGAAGACCTCCATCGTATAGGGAGTCACTCTGCTGTCAACCAATGACCCCTGCTCATCAAACAAGGTAGCCTTGTTCCCAGATGTTCCAAGATCGTGTGCCAAGATATATCGCTTCATTGAAAACCCCTTAGTCACTTAGCTCTTTGTTGTTTTTCTGATTTGGTCATACCAGACAGAAGCTACAATCAATACACCAACAATGATCTGCAAAATGAAGGCATTAATACCGAGCAAGTTACCACCATTCTGGATAAGTGAAATCAACAGAGCACCTAAAACGGTACCGATGATTGTACCCGAGCCACCGCTAAGGCTGGCACCACCGACTACAGCCGATGCAATTGCATCCATTTCATACCCTTGGCCCGCAGTTGGAATACCATTACCAAGACGGCTGGTCATCAAGATACCTGCAAGTCCGCTGAGAATTCCACTGAGAGTATATACGCTAAGCGTGACAGCGGCAGTGTTGATGCCTGAAAGTCTAGCAGCCTCAATGTTGCTTCCATAGGCGAAAATGTTACGACCAAAAATGGTTTTGGTCGTCAAAATAAAGGTGACAATGATAACGAGGAACCAAACAAAAAAGAGTGAGGGGAATCCTGCAAACACCAACTGGGCGAACCCAGTGAAGGCTTTAGGAAGCCCTGCAATCATTCTTGCATTGGACAGCAACATAACGATACCACGAGCAGCTTGCATCATACCCAGGGTGGCAATGAAAGGGGGAACCTTACCATATTGGATGATAAATCCATTGACTGCACCCAACGCACCACAAACTACCAAAGCAATGATGATGGCTGGGAATATCGGCATTCCACCTACGAGGAGCTTGGCAATCACAATACTTGCTACACCAACAATTGATCCAACTGAAAGGTCGATTCCGCCTGAGATAATGACAAAGGTCATGCCCAACGCAATAATACCGTTGACCGAAGTCTGTCTCACAAGGTTACGGAGGTTATTCACCGTGAAGAAGTTCTTGGTGGCGAAGGAAAGGATCACCATCAAAATAATTACGATTACCAAAAGGTTGCCTTCGGCAAGCCTAAGTTTATTTTTCTTAGAAAACAGTTTCATCTCTATCTCCTTGATAAAGCAATCACAAGCCGGAAGCATATCTCAGCAAGGTTTCCTCGCTGAATTGTTCACGTTCGACAATATGAGACATTGAGCCCTCATGCAAAACACCGATTCTATCCGCGAGTCCCATTACCTCTGGGAGGTAGGAAGATATCAGAATGACTGCATGCCCTTCCCTGGTTAACTCTTCGATCAGCTTATAGATTTCTTGTTTTGCACCAACATCAATTCCAACTGTAGGTTCATCAAAAATGAACAGTTTACTTTCGCAGCAAAGCCACTTGGCGATGATGACCTTCTGTTGGTTACCACCTGAGAGGTTACCCACCAACTGATGTATGGAGGGAGTCTTTACTCTCAAACGTTTCACAGATTCTGTCGAACGTTCGCGTTCCTTCTTTCCAAGTACAAAATTAAATTTAGAAATTGCCTTGTAGGAAGCCAGATTGATATTGTGGTTAATGGTTTGCGATAGTGCGAGGCCTTGGTGCTTTCTATCTTCAGGAAGCAACCCAATTCCAAGTGCAATAGCCTGAGAAGGATGTTTGATGATCTCCTTCTGACCATTCAGATAGACCGTGCCACTATCTATCGCATCCGCACCGTAAATAGCTCTCACTACTTCCGTACGCCCGGAACCAACCAATCCGAACAATCCAAATATTTCCCCGCGTCTTACATTGAACGAGATGTCTTTAAGAATCTTTCCTCTATTCAGGTCCTCAACTCTTAAAAGCTCATCCCCCTTGGGATAGTGTTCAATGTTGTACATGTCGGAAAGTGAACGTCCGACCATGAAGGAGATTAATTGACTTTCATTGGTGTCTTTTACGGGAAGCGTCTTTACATGCTGTCCGTCTTTTAGAACGGTAACATTATCACAGATTGTAAAGATTTCTTCGAGACGGTGTGATATATAAACTACAGAGACTCCAGAAGCCTTAAGCTTCTTGATAATCCCAAAAAGAATATCTACTTCCTCATTGCTCAACAATGCCGTTGGTTCATCAAAAATGACTAACTTCGACTTCTTGTGAACAGTTTTTGCGATGGCAACCATTTCCTGCATGGCAGGGGAAAGCTCTGTAATTCTCAAACGAGGATTTACATCCACGTTCAAGGCTTTTAATGTGTCAGCAGTTTTCTCATATACATGGTTCCAATCGATCATGCCATTTTTCTTTCTGGGGAATTGTCCCATAAAGAAATTTTCTCCGATTGAAAGATCGGGAGCCAGCGTCAGATCCTGATATACGGCAGCCAGTCCTAATTTATCAGCTTCAATGACGTTTGTGACATGTATTTCCTCTCCATTAAGAGAGATTGTTCCTTCATCCCGCTGGTAAACACCCATGATGATTTTGATAATCGTAGATTTACCTGCCCCATTTTCACCTACCAAGGCATGAACCTCACCAGGATAAACAGCTAAATCAACTTTATTGAGTGCTTTTACTCCAGGGAATTGTTTGGATATACCTTTCATTTCCAAGAATGGTCTTGTCTCCATTCTGGACCTCCTTCCTTATAAACAACTAAAGGATCTCCAGCTCCTCTAAAAGGAGCCGGAGACTTCATGTACTCAGAGACGATTAATACTTTTTCATTGTGAACGGATCGAGAATACCCTGGGCAGCTGGATCGTTTACATTGCTCTTTTCAACGATTACTACGCCTGTGTCGACATATTCAGGAAGCGTTGCACCTTCGATAGCCTGGACTGCAGAATCAACACCTTTGTAACCCATGCCGTAAGGATCCTGTACCATGATTGCCTTGATAGCGCCACTCTTGATAGCTGCAACTTCTTCCGGATCGGAATCATATGCAGTTACGATAATCTTGTTGCTGAGACTCTGCTCTGCTACTGCACGGGAAACACCGTCTGCAGAGTGGTTGTTGTCAGCGAAGATACCAATCAAATCACTACCATAGGTGGTGATCAAATCTTCAGTAGTGGAAAGAGCCTTGATGATGTCGTTGTCAACATATCTGGTTGGGATCAATTCGATTCCAGGAATCAACTGCTTGATACGAGAGATGAATCCATTGTCACGATCGGTAAGAACCTGTACACCAGCCATTGCACTGACGACAGCAATTTTCTTTCCGGCTGTTGAGATGTTATTTGCCTTAAGGTATTCAACCATCTTCTCTGCACCGAGGGAACCACCAAGAGTATTATCGGTAGCCAAGAATGAATTTACTTTAGGGGTATTAACTTTGTTGTCAACAGTAATGATCTTGATGCCCTTATCATAGGCTTGCTCAAGAGCAGGAACAGAAGCATCAGAACTGGTAGAAGCAATAACAATAGCATCAGGATTGGTGGAGATTACGTTCTCCAAGATTGCTACCTGCTGGTCGATATCTGATTCAGATGGGGGACCATACGTAGTAACGTTTACCAAATCGGGATGCTCGAACTCATAGTTGAGAGCACCAACAAGAAGATACTGCCAGAAATCTGAGTCAGTAGCCTTGATAATTACAGCGATTTCATAAGGCTTTTCGCCTTTTGGTCCACCAGCTGTTTCAGTTGTACCCTGTGCAAACAAACCTGTTGCCACGATAGTGACCAGAAGCATGACACACAGCACTTTCTTCCCTAATTTTTTCATTTTTTCCTCCTATTGTTGAAAAAAATCTGTTACTAGTGTTAATGCATTATGTGTGCCAATTTTTTAACATATTATTCATAAATACGGTTAATTGTTTAAATAATAAACAGTTGAAAATTTCTATTTAAATGATTTATCGCTATTAGTAAATATTTAATGTGAACACTTTCTTATTATTAGTGTTTAAATGTTGAACATGTGTTAAACACTCTGAACACTTTTAGACAATTTGGCAGAGGGTATAAGGTTGTAGAACCTTGACTAAGAGCCCGTATTAGGAGCACATGTCCAAGTTTTAATTGGAATTTTGAACACTTTTACATTCAAACTGCTTTCGGTCTTCTTTGATCAACTGGTAGAGTGTTGCTGCAAGGGGGACACCAAATAAGACACCGGCTATTCCGAACAAACCGGCACCCAATATGACTGCAGCAAAAACCCACACCCCTGGAAGGCCTACAGACGTACCGACTACTCTTGGATAGATGAGATTTCCCTCAATCTGTTGCAGGATCACCAAGAAAACCAAGAAGAGAATTGCCAGTTTCAAACCTTGTCCGAATATCAGAACGAAACCGATGACACCGCCTATATATGCACCAACCAGGGGAATGATGGCACTCACCCCGACTACGGAACCTACAGTCAGTGCGTAAGGAAATCGGAATAGCAACATACCCAGCGTACACAAGGTACCAAGAATCAACGCTTCAAGGAACTGCCCGGTAAAGAATTTCCCGAACGTACTGTTCGCGACCCGTCTAATCTGGAATACTCGCTTTGAATGTTTTTCTGGTACAAAGCGCTTCAAAAGATAGGCAAGTTGCTCCAACAATCTCTTTTTGCCAAACAAAAGGTACAAGCTGAAAATCAAGGCAATGGCCGTATCCAATACAGAATTGACTACTCCTCCAAAAATAGAGATGGCGTAATCAGGAATTTTCGGAGTAATCGCCTTTATGGTTTCCATGAACGTATTGATATAGTTCTGTACGACTGTATAACCTTGTGCCAATTCTGGATGACTTTGTACGAATTCGTCCAAAGATTGCACACTCTCTTGATACAATACAGGTAGGTTGGTCCCAAATTGTTTCAAGGCGACTCCCAACTGGGGAAGTAATAACACCAAGATACAGGCAATAACCAATAAAAAGAGAAACAAAGAAACCAATATTGATAAGACACGCCCGACCGATGGTCTCTTGAGCCTCCTGAACAGGTGGGTTTCCAGCCACTTGGTAGGAATATCAATAAGATAGGCAAACACAATTCCTAAAGCCAATGGGGATAGCAATCCCCAAATTTTTTTAATCATCGAGCCAACAGTCGAAAAATAAACGACAACCAAGGCTAGGAAAGCCGCAAGGCAGATAAGTTTAAGAACACTTTGGTAGGTTTTCTTGTCCATCATGGGACACAGTATTGCATGCCATAACGGTAGGTGCAATGAGGTTTATCAGTAAGTTGGAATCACAGCCCCTTCTGAGGCAGAAAGGACCTGTTTTCGATACTGATATAAATAGCCTTCAATCTTCTTTTCTTTTGTAGAACGATTACGTACCGAAAAATCTACATCCTGAACATTGATCGTACGATTCGGGACATCAACCACAATCCAATCTCCATCCTCTATATAAGCTATCGGACCATCATCATACGCTTCGGGACAGATATGTCCGACAAAACAACCATTGTTTGAACCCGAAAAGCGACCATCGGTGATGACACAGACCCGTTCCCCAAGCCCCATACCAACCAAGATTTTCATAGCCTTATACATCTCAGGCATACCAGGACCGCCTTTTGGCCCTTCATTTCTGATAACCAAGACTTGGCCTTCCTGTATTTGGTTCGCCCTGATTCCTTTCAGCGCATCTTCCTCGCTTTCGAAGACTTTTGCAGGACCTGCAAAATAGAGAGCTGCATCAGGAATGGCAGAAGGTTTGGTTACTGATCCATTCGGAGCAAGGTTTCCTTTTAAGATGGCAATTCCACCTCGCCTATGGACCGGGTCACCAATTCCCCTGATGACTTCAGTATCCAGGACTTGGGCAGCTTCCAGATTCTCAGAAACTGTCAAAGTAGTACAGGTTTTAGCAGATACATCAAGAACAGCTTCCAACTGCTTCATCAACGCGGGTACTCCCCCAGCTTCATAGAAATCGAGCAATGTATACGAACCGCTTGGGATAAGCGGTACGAGATGGGGTATTTGATCTCCTATGGTATTGAACTCTCCAATATCCAAAGAAACTCTACTCTCATAAGCTATAGCCAGTAAATGAAGCACTGCATTCGTTGAACCACCAATCGCAGAATTTACCTTTATTGCATTTCTCAATGATTCAAGGGTGATGATGTCTCGCGGGCGAAGATCCTGAGCTACCAACTTCATGATCGCTTTTCCTGTTTCAAATGCAAGGCGGAAACGTTCGCTATACACAGCAGGGACAGCAGCACTGCCGGGCAAAGCCATTCCCATGGCTTCTGCAAGGCAGGCCATCGTATTGGCTGTTCCGAGCATGGCACAAGATCCCAATGTGGGAACTGCATGCTCCTCGATCCATTGAAATTCTTTCTCAGTTATCTTCTTTGCTTTCAGAGCTCCTTCAGATTGTTGGATAATGGAATGGTCGACGTAATCGCGACCATATGCATTCTTCGTTTTCATATGACCTGGAAGAGCCGGACCTCCATTAATGAATATTGAGGGGAGATTCAAACGTGCAGCACCAAGGAGCATCCCGGGGATAATCTTGTCGCAGGAACCAACCAGCACCAAGGCATCAAGCTGATGCGCCTGGGCCATTGCTTCGATATCATTGGCAATCATTTCGCGGGTCGGAAGTACATACGTCATTCCTACGTGTCCCATTGCGATCCCATCGCAAGCGCCGATCGTCCCAAATTCAACCGGAGTGCCACCTGCTGCATACACCCCGTCGATCACTCGTTGCACCACCTGACGAAGATGGGCATGCCCAGGACAGATAGTATTAAAGGAATTCACAACACCGATGATCGGCTTCTCTAGTTCATCTTGTGTAAAGCCGGTAGCTTTATAGAGTGCTCTCACATTTGCCCATTCAGGTCCGATCAAAATATCTTTACTGCGCATACATACCTTCTTTGATTTGTAAATTCCTTTTCAGCATATAATCTAATCATCTGATGTCTAGTTCTGTCAAGCTTTTTCTAATTCAGTAAAATGCCCTTAAATAAATTATTAAAATAAATGTTTGACAAATATAAAAACCTATTTGATACTGTCTTTGGTCATATCATCTGATGTCTTTGACACCAATAAACACAAAGGAGCATGAAATGAAAAAGTATCTTATTGCTGTTCTCGTTCTCGCCTTGGTCTCAACAACCATGATCTGGGCAAACGGTGACACTGAGAAAGCTGGAAGCAATGATGTTATCGAACTCAAGCTTGGACTCAATGATCCGAATACCAGTAACTATTACAAAGGCGCCATGGCAATTGCTGACAATGTAGCAGCAAAAACCAACGGAAGAATCAAAATTACGGTTTTCCCAAGCGGTGGTCTTGGAAATGAACGTGAGATGGTTGAAGGGGCTATGATGAATTCTGTTGACATCTGGACCTCTGCAAACTCTGTTCTTACCAACTTCATCCCCCAGATGGGCATCCTCGATGTTGCATTCTTGTGGGACAATGCAAAGCAAGCGCATGCTGCAGTAGACGGCGAACTTGGCGATTTGATTGCAAGCGAAATTGACAACAAGTTGGGCTTGAAGGTTATCGGTTGGATGGAAAGCGGATTCCGCGACACTTTCTCAACTCGCCCTGTAAAGTCAATTGACGACTTCCACGGTCTCAAGATCAGAACCATGGAAAACCAGTACCACATGGCTGCATTCAACAGCTTTGGTGCAATTGCTACCCCAATGGCATACGGCGACGTATTCCCTGCCCTTCAGCAAGGAACCATTGACGCAGCAGAAAATGCAGTAGCAAACTGTTTGGCCAGCGGCTACTATGAAGTAACCAAAAACATCACCGACACCCACCATGCATTCGTTTATATCTTGGTAGGTATGTCTCCAAAAGCTTGGGACAAGATTCCTGAAGATCTCCGCGAGCCATTCCTCGAAGGCGTAAAGCTTGGTTGTGATCAGCAGAGACAATTCCTTGTTGATGCGAACGAAGAAGCTACCGTCAAACTGAAAGAACTTGGCGTCCAGTTCTACAATATTGACAGAGCACCGTTGCAGGCTGCATATGCTGCTGACAAGCAGAAAGCATTCGCATCCTTCGATCCGACTTGGGTTGCCTTGGTCAACAAAGCAATTGAAGAAAACAAATAAGTAACAGAAACACAAGATTAGGCAAAATCACCATTGGTTTTGCCTAATCAACTTTTCCGTTATGAACGAGGACAGTATGACTTCAAAGAAAATTCTCAATAATCTGCAAAAAGTGGAAGATGCAATTCTGGTTGTGACCTTTTGTGTCATGGTCATATCCTTCTTTATGCAAGTTGTGAATAGAAACATCATCAAACAAAGCGTCTCCTGGTTTGAAGAGCTATCACGTTATTGCATGATGTACATGGTTTTCCTTGCAACAGAAGCAGGACTGAGAGATGGAACACAAATTTCTGTAACCTCGGTTACCGACAAAATGCCCCCGAAAGTAAGAGATATAGTATTGTTGATTGCAAAAACCCTTGTAGTTGTTTTTTCAATCATTATTTTCCTTACTTCATTCAATCTATTGAAAATTCAGGTGCGTTCCCATCAGTTATCCCCCGCTCTGAAACTTCCTATGTTTATCCCTTATTTCGCACTTACTCTCAGCTTTGGGATAATAATCGTCACTCAGATGAGTCTCTGGATTTTAGCCTTCCTAAAAATTGTGAAGAAAACTCCCGTAGACGTTACAGAGGAGAGTAAATAATCATGATTGTTGGACTTACATTATTTGGAATATTCGCGATCTGTCTGGTGATAGGAGTTCCTATTTCCGTATCGCTTGGCGTGGCTACCATGGCCACCATTATCACCCATTTCGATCTTTCATTGGG
>QJZS01000086.1 GCA_003247345.1 Spirochaetales bacterium | reverse complement strand
CAGTATGATTGAAATCGGGGTCGAGATAATCATTGCCAGCATGATTCCGGGAATTCCTACGACACCCCAGTCACTGATGAAGATCAATCCTATTTGCCCTGCCATAGCCCCAAGGGTCATGCCAAAGTTCAACCCCATACCTGCTAGAATCGGAATCAAAAGACTTACAATCAAGAAGGAATTTCTAGAGATTCTTACGATGACCTCACTGATAAGATAATTCGCAGAGTATCCGCTGAGAGGGATGCCAAATGCACAAATCACAATGAATAGGATGGGAACGGTATTATTTCCCATGAATCGGAGGATTTTTTGTTTTCTTGATAGTTGAAGACTCATCGTGTTACCTCCGATTTTCTTGTGAGTGCATACAAAATCATACCATTGGAAACCACGATTCTGATGACTTCACTCATATCGGTATGTATCATTGAATTCATGACCGATGGGGTCATAGTGACAATACCCTGAAAAAGGAACGTACCAACCACTACATTCAATATCGAAGCCTTGTTCACGGAAGCTCCTCCAATCAGGATGGCAGACACTGCAGGCAATGCCATGTAGAAGGGCCCCATATAGAGCTGAATAAATCCAAAACTTTGTTGGTAGACCAAAATGCCGATGGCTCCCAGCCAAGTCGACATCACAACACTGAGGGTTCTCACCTTATCCACATCTATTCCGCTCGCACGGGCAAATACGGCATTGGACCCAACTGCCGTCATAGCAGTGCCTGTCTTCGTGTGCAAGAACGCCCAAATTAAGAATGCCAAAACTGCAAAAAACAGTATCATTCCAGTAGGAATGGTTAGGTGCTCAGTCAGCTTGAGAGACAGAAAATTATTGAGCACATGGAGGTAATAGCCTTCCGTTGAAATGGTTGTTCTCAGACCTGTTCCACTATACCCCCAGACCATGGTGGGATTGTTGAAGGGAAGAAGCAACCACATGATACACATGAATGCTACACTGGAAAATCCAACGTAGGTAGCAATCATCATTTCCCCGCCCTTGACCTTGTTGAGTAGTTGCCCGTACCCCCAACCCAAGATTAATGCAAAGGGAGTTGCAAAAAGAATTGCCAAGAAGAATGATGCAGGGCCAGGGATGTTAATCTGTAACGAGATTGTTGCACCAAGCAATCCTGCTATAATTCCCAAGGGCAGCCCAAAGTTCAGCCCACAGCCACTATGAATCATGGGAACCATAGCCAGCACCATGACTGCATTCATACCGAATCGGTTCAAGGTATCAGAAAGACTGGTACCGATATTTACTCCTACAAATGGCGCTGTAACAAACAAGACCAATAAAAACAGCCCGATGATAATACGCGGCAATCCGAACGATTTGACAAAACTTTTGACCGAAGAAGTCAGCCTATCCTGATTCATACGCTCCCTCCTTCTGCTACCTTGCTTTTCTGACCGACCATGAGAAGGCCAAATTCTGCACTTTCTGTCGAAGCTGGCAAGATTCCCAACACCTTTCCATCGCTTATGATGGCTATTCTGTCACATATAGAACGCAGTTCCTCCAATTCACTGGAGATCATGACTATGGTTGTACCGCTTTCTTCGTTGTATTTGTGCAAGGCTTGAAGCACCAAAGACTTTGCTCCGATATCAATACCACGAGTAGGTTCAGAGACAAACAACAATTTGGGGCTTACGGCAAAAGCCTTTGCCAAACAAACCTTCTGTTGGTTTCCCCCTGAGAGTTCCTTCGCCTTTTGTTTCGTGCTGGTACAACGTATCTCAAGTTGTTTTACATACTTCTCTGTCTCTGCTTGGATTGCTTCTTGATCTCTCCATTTCAACAATCCACCGAGATATTGCTTGAGATACTTTTCTTGGATTTGCATTGCGGTAAAAGACACATTCCATTCCAACGACTCATCCAACAACAATCCTACCCCACGTCGATCCTCACTGACGAACGCCATCCCAGCGTCCAGAAAGTTTCGTGGATTGTTAAGTGCAATCTCAGTTCCTTCAAAGGTAATTTTGCCCCCTGCGGGGAAAAGCCCCATGGCACCGTTTGGAATACCGAGTTTTCCTTGACCGGCCATACCGCCGATTCCTAAGATTTCACCCTTATGAATACCTAGATTTACATTGCGAACCGTTTCTCCGGGCATATCGACCCAGAGGTTCTCAATCTCAAGGATGACCGGTGTCCCTTCATAATCAAATTCACGGTTCTCAAGATGAGCCGTATTGACTTCCCGCCCGACCATCCAACGTGCGATATCTGCAATCACTACGCCTTTGGAGGGAACCGTTTTTATGATCTTGCCGTCACGCATGACCATGATGGTATCGCAGACATCTATTATTTCTTGCAAACGGTGGCTGATGAAAATAATTGATATCCCACTCTCACTGAGCAGTCGCATAGCCTTCAAGAGGCTGTCAGCCTCTTGTTCCGAAAGAACTGCCGTCGGTTCATCGAGCACCAACAATTTGATCCCTTCTGAGACTTCAGTAGCTTCTTTGCCTAATTCCCGGGCAATTTCCGTAAATTGCTTATGACCGACAGGCATCTGGGAAACCAACATATTCTGGTCCAATGGAACGTTCAAACGACCGATGGCACGTTTTGCAATTTGATTCATCTTGTCTCGGTCAAGAATATTCAACCGATCTCCGAACAATTCTGAAAGTACGTTGTATTTTAATGGTTCACGATTCAACAAAATATTTTCGGTTGCCGAAAAATCTGGGAGTAATGAGAACTCCTGATGGACCATACCAATACCGGCTGCAAGGGCATCGATAGGAGAATCAAATGATACGACCTCGCCGTTTATCAGGACATCTCCACCATAACCCCCGGTTTGGTGAATTTCATCCATGCCAAAGAGAATTTTCATCAATGTTGATTTCCCAGCACCATTCTCACCTACCAAACCCAAAATCTCTCCCTTCTTCAGGGAGAAATTGATGTCAGTGAGAACTTGGTTGCCGAAGAAATCCTTGCTGATATGTTTCATCTCAAGCAAAGGCATTTCAAGTTCATGCATGCGTTTACATCCTTCCTAACTCGAGTATGGCTCTTATGTAGGCTAACATAACAGCAATACCCACGTTATTTGTAATTCCATGGTAAAAAAAGTATCGAGGGGGAGAGTGTTCTCTCCCCCTCCTTTGTAAGACGGTAGGCTTTATTTGATTGAGAAATACTTCTCAGGTACAACCACATCTGCATTTCCCATGTATCCTTTACCCATGATATAGGTATCCTGATAAATGAGAACGTGGTTCTTTGCACGAACACCGGTATTGACGTCGGTATAGAAGGATCCATTCCATTTTGCACCTGGGGTGAATTTATTATAGGCCTTCATCAAATCTGAGAGCTTGAGCAATTCACTTTCACCCTTCAGGACGTTGATGGCATGCTGGCCAAGACCTGCGGTAGTTGTATAACCATAGGAGTATGCCCAAGTACCAAAGCGACCTGCACCACCCTTGGCAACGACAGCAGATTCAACCTTCTTCAGGATGGCTGGGAAATCACCAGCTTCAGCTGAAAGGTCGATACCCAGAGCACCAGGATAACCCATCAATGGGCTTGGAAGGTCAGCTTCGATAAAATACCCACCATAGGTGATCAACTGCTTGAGCAGTGGTTCGGTGTGTGCATCATTAGTACAGAAGAAAGCTGCATTCTTGCCATAGGTTTCAATCCAAGCAGGAACTTTCTCGAGGATGTACTGTTGTGCACCAGCAACACCAACGTCAGAAGTTGGGTCTGGAGCAGTTTCCATGACAAATTTCATACCGAATTCTTCACACGTTGCACGCATGATGGCTACACGGCGACTCATCGTCTCATAGCTGAGGTGTCTTGGGAAGGAGATGTGTACAAATGTATCACAACCAAGTTCATGAGCAGTTCGGATGATCAAATATCCACGTGCAACAAAGTCATTGTTTACAGCAAGGTCTGCTGCGCTCTGAATGACACCTGGGTCTTCATGAGCTTCACCTGCGATTGTGAGGATATCAGGTCTCTTCTCCTTGATTCTGCGGAAAGCTTCTGTGGTGCCAGGAATAGCTTGGTTCACGATGATTGCTTTCATCTTCGGATCATCTGCAAGGCCACTGATAACACTGATCGTAGTCTCAGCTTCATCCATGAAGTTGTCAGGATAGGTAACATGCTGGATCATCCCACCATCAGATACAGCACCATACTCCTGGATAAGTCGTTCTGCACCCCGCAGATCATCTTCAGACTGCGAGACAGTACCGGTAACAACTCCAATATGGAAGTCGTCAGCAGATGCTGCTACAGGAGCCTCTTTGGCGCCCTGGGCAAACAGGAAACCTGAAGCCAGAAGCACGCATAGAACAAGAGCGAGCGTTTTTTTCATCTTTACTTCTCTCCTTGA
>QJZS01000091.1 GCA_003247345.1 Spirochaetales bacterium | reverse complement strand
GTATGCATCTTTTACCATGGCAGGGTTATTCCCTGGAACGAACATCATGGTTCTTCTTAATCGTTCCATCTTACGCCTCCCATTGATAATCTGTGCTTTCAGCAGCACGGTACAAAGCTGTCTCAACCCGTGCCTTGATAACACAATCCAAGGCACCTTGGTCGATGGCGGTGATATCAGCATCCTTGATACCAAGCCGCTGGGCACAATCAGCAATTACTTGCCTGATTTGTTTGCCGAATTGTTTCTCAACAGAACTGGTCAAATGCACGGTGACACCTTTTGTTTCTGTCTTTGCCACAGTGATCATGATGTCACTCGATTCCATGGTTCCAGCTGATGCTATTTTCTTAATTTCCATGCCCATTTCCTCTTATGCGTTTACAGCTTTCTTTTTATTACGCATATAATCTTGGATGAATGGCAGAACGATTGCACCGATGGTCAGAATGATCAAAATGATACAAAGAGGACTGCTAACTAAAAAGTCGAAACTTGCATTTGACAGTGTGTATGCACGCCTAAAACTTTGTTCCATACTGTTTCCTACAATGACTGCCAGGACCAAAGGCGAGGTCGGGTATTTTGCCTTGCCAAGGAAATATCCCATCAAACCAAAGATCAGAAGCAAGTAGAAAGAAGAAACACTATTCGAGATTGCATAGGTACCGATGAAGGTAAGTGCAAGAACGATAGGGTAGAGAATCTTGGGCGGTACTGAAAGAACACGTACCAAGAGACCGGCCATCGGTATGTTGATGACTGCAAGAATGATATTTCCTATAAACATCGAAGCAATGAGGCCCCATACGATTTCAGTTTGCATCTGGAAGAGCTTTGGTCCTGGTTGCAGACCAAGCATCAGGAGTGCTCCCATCATAACTGCAGTGGTACCGGAACCCGGAACACCAAGTGCCAACATGGGAATTAGTGCACCTACAGAGGCTGAGTTGTTTGCAGCTTCAGGAGCAGCAAGGCCCTCAATTGCACCATGACCGAACTGTTCAGGGTGATCACTGAGCTGCTTTTCCGTTGAATATGCCATCAAAGAGGCAATGGTGCCACCTGCTCCAGGCAGAACTCCAACAAAGAAACCGATGGGGGTTGCACGAAGAATCGGCTTCCAGCTGACTTTCCAGTCTGCCTTGGATATCCACACCTTGCCGAATTTGGTCTGCATTTGCTTCTTTCCATCAGAAATATTCTTGAAGCTTTTCAGTACTTCTCCAAGTGCGAACATTGCGATAATGACAATTAGGAAATCGATACCACCCTGTAGCTCAAGAATACCGAAAGTAAAGCGGGAAACACCACTTTGCATATCAATACCAATGGTAGCTATCATCAAGCCTAGGATCATTGCTGCAAAACCTTTGACCTTATCTCCTTCACTCATCGTTGCTGTTGCTGTAAGTGCGAAAAGGTACAAAAGGAAATATTCGGATGGTCCGAATTTCAGTGCGAATTTTGATACGGGGACAGCTAGGAACGCAATGAGGAAGGTGGATATGGTACCGCCAATGAATGAAGCAATTGCACTCATTGCCAGAGCACTTTCTGCTCGTCCAGACATTGCCATCGGATACCCGTCAAACGTTGCTGCGATGGCAGCTCCATCTCCAGGAGTATTGATGAGGATGGAGGATCTGGATCCACCATACATTGCTCCATAATAAACACCACCCATTGTTATGAGGGCTGCGACAGGACCCATGGTAAAAGTAAGGGGAAGAAGTACGGCTACACCAGTAGCGGGCCCAAGGCCGGGAAGCATTCCCACGATAGTTCCCAAAATACCTCCGATGGTTACCCAGAGGATATTCATGGGTTGGGCAGCAATGGTAAACCCATGGAATAATAATTGTAGACTTTCCATATATAACTCCTAAATAAACTGTAGGGGTGAGGTCGGGAGGAAAACACCAAGGAAGGTGTTGAACAACAGGAAGGCAAATACTGCGAAAATGGTTGAAATAAGCATGGAATTGAGCCATTTCTGTTTGCCGCGGAATATAAGGAGCTGAAGGTTCAAAAAGATAAAGGTGGAGAATATATACCCGATTGGATTAAACAACAGGGCGTAAAGGATACCGTTTAAGATGGTAAAAATAATATTCTTTTCTACAGGGCCAAAAGCAAGCGAAGCTTTTGCTTTCTTCTTTTCTTCCTCGGTCTTTGGTAAGTTGCGAAGTTCGGCAATAATCAAGAGGAAGCCGAGTATGAGCAAAGCAATACCAAGTATCAGGGGAAATACTTTTGGGGCAGTAGGGTTGCCGATCCTTGCGGCAGGTAGCATTAAGGTAGAGAAAGTGTATAAGGCCCCAATGAGCGTCACTACCATCGACATAATAGTTGATAAAGACATGAATTCCTCCGAATAAAAAGGCCCCACTGAGACAGGGGGGCCTTTCTGTCATAGCGATTAGATCATTCCAATTTCGGTAAGGATCTGTTTGTAAGAAGCCTCGGTTTGTTCGAGGAACTTTTCAAAGTCAGGAGCATCCTGATAGACGTTGTCCCAACCATATTTCTCCAACATTGCTTTCCATTCTGGAGTCTGAACCATCTTGGCGAGGGTCTCTCTCCAGTATGTTTGAGCATATTCAGGCATTCCAGGGGAACCGAACAAGCCACGCCAGTTTTGGAACGTTACATCGATACCCATTTCCTGACAGGTTGGAATTTCTGCCTTGAGACCGGTACCAATGCGGTGATCGGATGTCTGTGCGAGTGCTTTGAGATCTCCGGATTCAATCAAGCCCATGACGTCAGCAAGGCTGGTTGAGAAAAGGTCGATATGACCACCCATTACCTGGGTTGCACCGTCATCATCAAATGCGACGTAGTCGATTTGATCGAGGTTCTTTACTCCAGCTGCAGCTGCAACGATAAGGAACTGGACGTGGTCCATGGATCCTGCTGCAGAAGTTCCGCCAATTTTGACTGATTTAGGATCTTTCTTGAGAGCATCCATTACGTCATTGATCGTTTTGTATGGGGAATCTGCTTTTACTACGAATGCTGCATAGTCTGCGATAAGACGTGCAAGTGGAGTAGTGTTTCTGAAACCATAAGGGCTGGTGCCGTTCAGGTTAAAGAAAATGATGGGTGGTGAATAAACGGTGATGGTTTTATCATCGCTTTTCTTGGCTTGGAGCGTTCCAAGGTGTACAGCACCGCCGGCTCCGGGGGCGTTACGAACAGGCATGGGAACCGTTACCAATTTTGTGTCAGCCAAGGTCTTGGCAACAGTACGGATAGTAAGATCCCAACCACCACCAGCTCCGGCTGGGGCTACGAAATCCATGTTACCTTTTGGGTAGTTAACAGTAGCAGCTGAGGATCCACCTTCTGTGTTTCCATTAGCAAAGAGAGCGACTGGCATTAGCATCAAAGCAATGAGCAATGCGAGTAAAGCCTTTTTCATATACAATCTCCTTCGTGTAGTTTCTCAGGGAAACTTCCCTCTGTTAATTGTAGTATTGTAGGTTAGCTCTTAATGGATTCTTACAAAATTCTAAATATTTATTAATATTCAAAATTTGAGTACGTCAAGGATTTCTTCCTCCAATGCACTCACTAAAGAAGGTTTTAATACATACCCATCCAAGATACCCGTGCTTACTGCTTCAATTACGTCTTTGCTAATAATCCCGGTCATCAGAATTGTTGTCAGGTTTGGAAGGATCTGTCTCGCTTTCATGGCCAATTCTGTCCATGATATTTCCTTTAGAACTTCATCTATGATGAGTACGTTAAATGATGATTGCTGTAATGTTTGCAAGGCGGAGGAGCTTTCTTGTGCTTTTACTACTTCATAGCCTCGTTTTGCCAATCCTTTGACATACAGACGCAATGCAATGAGGTCTTCATCTACAATCAGGATCTTCAGATTCTGCGGCACTTCTTGTTGCAAACTTTGGATGGTCACTTCAGGCTGTTTGGCTGTCGGTTTTTCTGAGAGTGGTAAGACAACGGTAAATACGGTGCCTTGATTCAACTCTGAGGAAACAAGAATCCTCCCATGATGGGCGTGAATGATATTTTCAGAAATCAATAACCCAAGGCCACTGCCTCCTTGCTTTCCTTTCGTGGTAAAGAAAGGTTTGAAAATCTGCTTTTCCGTATCCATGTCCATTCCGCAACCGGTATCGGCAACTCTGATGCACGCAAATTTCTTCGATTTGTCTGAAGAGAGATTGATATCGAGGTCTTCGCAAATCTCGGGGTCTGAATGGAAAGAGAGCGTAATATGTCCTTCTTCCTTGCCGATGGCATCAACCCCATTCACGATGAGGTTCAATAAGACTTGTGTGAGCTGGGTGGCATTGCCAAAAATGTAGAGTTCTTCCACGGGAGGGATACACGTAAATTGAACAGCGGCAGGCATCAAGCCGGCAGCCA
>QJZS01000036.1 GCA_003247345.1 Spirochaetales bacterium | reverse complement strand
ATTTCTGCAAGTTGTGCCTCATATTCAGGCAGTTTTTCTAGCATTGGTTTCTCCTAAGTCTCAAGTATACAAAAGTGTACAAACTTTGCATAGCATTGCTAGATGTTCAACTGGGTAAGCAGATTGTGGTTATCAGCTACTTCCTTGGGATTGAGTGTATTCATTTTCAAGAAGAGCAGGCCGCCGATAAGGAAGAACACAGCGGGAATCAAACCGATATGCAATCGGATACCCCACACTGCCTGACTCGTTATCGCATCTGGGTCAAAGTGGGTAAGTCGGTGAACCGCAAAGAAAACCAAGGCTTGGCTGGCATAACTGAAGCGCATAAAGAATGCCCTGATTCCCATGACAATCCCATCATCTCGACGTTTCTGTTCCAGCACCAAGCCATCGATGACATCTGCCATGGCAGGACTCATGAAAGTCCAGAATCCTCCGAATCCAAGTCCCCAAAGAGCCATTGCTACAATATAGCCTGTCAAAGAGGAGAGGAAGGTAAGCGGCAGAGCAAACAAGGCAAGGAAGAAAGAACAAATGATAAGCATCATCTGGTTGTTTTTCAAACGCTTTGCAACTTGGGTCCAGAGCAGTATGGAAAGAAGCGTACCAATCAACATACCGGCAAAGATAGGCGTTGCCTGACTGCTTTTCGCCTGGAGTACGTATTTAACTACGTAATTGATGCTTGCCGTCATGAGCATACATCCGCTCTGATAGAAGAAAAGCAGAATTACGAAGGCAAGCAGGTTCTTGTTGCCCAAAGCATTCTTCATTTGAGTAAAGAAATGGGGAGCTTCTTCCTGTTCTTGTTGAACAGCAAATCTCTGAATCATTTCCTTGGATTCAAATACTCCGAAACTGACACCAAACGTAGCAAGAGCACTGACAGCGGCAATGACTAGAGCACAGGTGAAATAACTTTCACGAACGCCGTAAGAGAAAAACAGTGGGGGAACGATAAAACCGGCCGCAATTCCAAGAACTCCTATTCCGGTAGCAACGGCAGCAGTAGTGGTTCTTTCCTGCATCCCTCGAAATTTATCGGGATAAATGCTTTGGTAATTCACTTCCCAAAGAGAGAAGAGCCCATCAAAAAGACAGATGGTGATCAACATCCAAAGAAATACGGGGATGGGTTGGGTTTTTGCATTCCATGATAATGGAACGCTGAATATCAATATGAAGCTTACACTACTGAAAACAAGGCCGATCATGATCCATGGGAATCGTCGGCCGATTTTCTTGGAAGATGGAGCTTTTTTATTTGTTATATACCCGATAATCGGATCATTGACTGCATTCCACAGCGAGTACAACAAAGTGGCAAGAGCTGCATAGCTTGCAGAGAGCCCAACCTCAGTCTCATAAAACATGAATACGACGCTGCCGAATGCCCCGGTAAGAAACTCAGCGATGAATTTCCCCATTCCATAGGAGACCATGATGCCTTTTTTTGCCATGCTGTACCTGCCTTGCTTTGTTTATACCGCAGTAAGGCTTGGCTGTCAAAACTCTGTAATTATTTCTTTACTATTTTACCGTTTATCAGGGGTAAATCGTACAACCATGTGTACTATGGCCACCTGATTGGTCTCATTTGCAATGGAATGCTCGACATCACAGTGGTACACAAGGAAATCATTCTTCTTAATCTCTGCCACATTCTCCCCAGCTTGTACCTTTACTGCTCCCTTTACTACCGTAAGGAATTCTTGGGTCCCCGAATAGTGCGGTTCACTTTTCAGGATGCTGTGCGGCTCCAGGCTCACCAGGTACATTTCCAAATCTTCCACCATGCTCATGGAGCTGAGGATTCTGATGGATACCCCATTTGCATGAGTCTCCAACTTTGGAGGTTCTTCTCCAGCGGGATTCAAACTGAAAATACGCTTTGGTTGGTCGTCTGTATCGAGGAGGTCATTGAGTTCAACATTCAACCCGCGTGCAATCTTCCACACCGTTGCAACGGTCGGATTTACTTTATCTGATTCGATTTGGCTCAGCATTGCTTTGGAGACTCCTGAGCGTTCTGAAAGTACGTTGAGTGTCAACTTGCGGCTGTTTCTTATCCGCTGAATGTTTTTACCGATCATCGGAGGGGTTTCCATGGTATTCTCCTAACCTATAAAGTTTGACATAGTGAAATAAGTTTACTATAATGAACATGAATATTGTATGCCCCCTTTTTGGGCTTGTCAAGGAATGTTATTACTGGAGGCCTCGATGAAAAACATCCTCATTATTGGTTCGTTAGGTCAATTAGGTTCGGAAATTGCGACTGCCTGTCGCCTTCGGTATGGCTCTTCCCATGTAGTGCTGACCGATATTCGTGATGATGTGAACAGACCGCTTATTGAAGGTGGTCCTTTCTATAAAGTTGATGCACGAGATGGGAATGCGATAGATGGCATCGTGAAGAAACATCATATCGATACAATCTACCATCTTGCGGCCTTGCTGAGTGCTACCGCAGAGAAGAATCCTCTCCTTGCTTGGGATTTGAACATGAATGGTTTGATTGCTACCTTGGAGGTTGCCCGAGCCAACGGGTGTTCCGTATTTACTCCATCCTCTATAGGCGCATTCGGACCGACTACCCCGAAGCAATTCACGCCTCAGGATACCATTCAGAGGCCAACTTCTATTTATGGAGTAACCAAAGTCGCAGGGGAACTGCTCTGTGACTATTACCACCATAAATATGATGTGGATACCAGAGGTGTCCGTTATCCAGGCATTATCAGCAACATGACCCCTCCTGGAGGCGGAACGACTGACTATGCTGTCGAAATTTACTATGAAGCAGTGAAAAATAAGCGTTATACTTGCTTTTTACGAGGAGATACGTATCTGGACATGATCTACATGCCGGATGCTGTTGAAGCGGCCATTCAAATTATGGAAGCCGACCCCAGCAGGTTGAGACATAGAAATGCCTTCAACGTTGCTTCTATGAGTTTTTGCCCTGAGGAGCAGGCAGCCTATATACGTACACATATTCCTGAGTTTACGATTAGTTATGAAATTGATCCGGTCAAGCAGGCGATTGCTGATTCTTGGCCTGATTGCCTGGAAGATTATGCTGCACGAGTAGAATGGGATTGGAATCCTACGTTTGACTTGGCAAGTATGACCGAAGATATGATAAAGACCATCATAGGGAGGAACGCATGACAGTAGCATTGGAACAGGAACTAAAATCATTTTTAGCAGAGCAGAAACAACAAGGTTTGCTCAAAACAGAACGAGTAATCAAGAGCAAACAACAACGTTCTATCGAAGTAGGTGATTCCTCTGTCTTGAATTTCTGTGCAAACAACTATTTGGGATTGGCCGATAATCAAGAGGTTATCCAGGCTGCCAAGGATGCTTTGGATAGATGGGGCTACGGACTTTCCTCAGTTCGTTTTATTTGCGGTACCCAGCAGATTCATAAGGAATTGGAAAAGCGGGTAAGTTCCTTCCTCCATACTGATGATACGATACTTTTTTCCTCTTGCTTCGATGCCAATGGGGCATTGTTCGAACCTCTGCTTGGGGAAGAGGATGCTATTATCAGCGACGAGCTGAACCATGCTTCCATCATTGATGGAATCAGACTATGCAAGGCTACACGGTATCGCTATAAACACAGCGATATGGCTAGCCTGAAGGAAGCCTTGGAGCAGAGCAAAGCACAACGAAGAGTTTTGATTGCAACTGATGGCGTCTTCTCCATGGATGGCGATGTGGCAAAGCTCAAAGAGATATGCGCTCTTGCCCAACAGTATGGTGCCATGGTTATGGTTGATGACTCTCACGCAACCGGATACTTGGGAGCAACCGGCAGGGGAACCCCAGAGCTTTGTGGTGTGGAAGGCCAAGTTGATCTGCTCACCACCACCTTCGGCAAGGCCTGTGGTGGCGCAAGTGGTGGTTGTATCACAGGCCGTCAAGTGTTGATCGATCTTTATCGCCAAAGAGCACGGCCATACCTGTTTTCCAACACCCTTGCACCGGCAATTTGCGGAGGTACCATCAAAGTACTTGACCTTCTTGAAGCCGGTAATCCGTTCAAGGACATAACCATGCGTAATGCTCGCTATTTCCGTGAAAAGATGGAAGCAGCCGGCTTTGATTTGGTCAAGGGAGAAACGGCGATTGTTCCTGTCATGATCTATGACGAGCAGAAAGCGGTAGCTATGGCTGACCGCCTTCTGAGTCTGGGAATCTATGTCATTGGATTCTGTTATCCTGTCGTACCGAAGAGTAAGGCAAGAATCAGGGTGCAGCTGTCCGCCACCCATACCCTTGAGGATTTGGATAAGGCGGTTGATGCCTTCAAGACCGTTGCAAAAGAGATGAAACTGCTTTAGATAAAGATCCGTTTCTCAAGCTCTTTTCCGTACTCTTTCAATTGGGCGAGT
>QJZS01000062.1 GCA_003247345.1 Spirochaetales bacterium | reverse complement strand
TTTGGAAGGTTACTCCTTTCTGCCCTATCTTACGTAAACCTGAAAGGCTGAAAACTTGGAAGCCACCGCTATCGGTGAGTAAGTTTCCATCCCAGTGGGAAAAGTTATGCAATCCTCCAAAATCAGAAAGCACCTCTAGTCCTGGCTTCAAATAGAGATGATATGTATTCCCCAAAATGAGCTTGTATCCAATCTTTTTCACATCTTCGTGAAACATTGCCTTTACAGTACCTTTGGTTCCTACAGGCATGAATACGGGTGTCTCTACTTCGCCATGTCCAAGTGAGAGCAGGCCCAAACGAGCGTTGCTACTCGTATCTTGATGAATAGTTCTGAATATTGCCATAAAATTTTCCTTACCGTAATGCTGCGCGCTCTGTGAGCGCTATGCATACTACCATAATCATTGGAATTACCATACCCCAAATAGGACCGATAACTCCCTGTTTCGCCATGATGATCGTGACCATTTGTATTACATAATACACCACTGCTATTGCAAGGCTGGTTATGATACTGAACAACAAAATATTTTTCTTATACTTATAACTGATCGTACACGCAATAAAGAGCAACACCAGTGGTGTCAGATTATCCAAGAGACGTTTGTAAAAGTCCGTAGCCAATGTTGGGTACCTGGAGGGATCGAGTAGTTTCATTCTTTTCAGGTAATTTATGGCAGTAGGTAATTCCATAGTAGTGATATCGTTACTTATATTCCTGAAATATGAAGGGGCAAGATTGAATTGGGGAAGACGTAATTCATTTGAATCACTGGTCTGTACGGTGAGGCCTGATTCATCAATCTTCTGATACCGTGCATGCTCCAATCTCCAAACCTGTTGCTCTGGTTCCCAAAAAGCCCAAGATGCGTCAACCCTACCGGTTAATGTGCCATTATCATCAAGAAGCACAAGCAAAATTTGGGCTAATCGTTGAGCTTCCTCACTGTACTGCTTTGCATGAACCACGTACGTTCCTTCTGGATCTTGCAATGTTATATTGCGATTATCATAGGTGCTTCTGAGCCCGAAGAGTTCATCTTGTTGGACACTCCTCAGGTGCTGGGAAGGAATGTATAGTTGTTCGGAGAATCCGAATTCAAGGATGCTGATTAGAAGACCTAAGATCACTATAGGAAATACAATACGTTTATAACTCAATCCGCTTCCCAAAAGACAGATATATTCATTATTAGCCTGCATTTGGGAGAGGAAATAGGTTGCAGAGAATAACAAAGAAGGGCCTAAGGCAAACAGTACTGCTTGCGGTATATATAAGATTGTCAGTTTTATAATAGTTGGAAGCGGAACTTCATTGGTAAGATATGCGTCCAAATTAGTAAATAGATCAACACTCATCAGCATAAATGTGCAGAGAAGCAAGGTGATGAAGGAAATAGACAGCAGGGATTTTACAATATACTTATCAACCAGCTTCATAAACGCCTCGCATGGAACAACACAGCAATACCGGTCAGGAAAAATAAGAGATTAGGTGCCCAGATCAAGAACCCTGGATTGATGCCAATTTTGAATATTTGCATTTGAGAGAAAAACAACAAATACCAATACAGTACAGCAATAAGCATGGAAAGCCCGAACCCTATCAATCGTCCATGTTTTACCCGGAAGAATGAAAGACTGAACGTTAAAAATACCAACATGAAGCACGCTGCACTTAAGGCAAATTTCTTATGTAATTCCGCACGATAATACTGATAATAGAAGTTGATCGGTTTGTCTTCCTCAATATCTTTGACTTGTTGAATCGCATAGGAAATCTGTGAAGGACTGGCTGTAGGATCTCTCTGGAGCTCTGCCAAGTTGAGGTGAGCTTTTTGTAATTTCTCATTGTGCCTGATGGTATCTTCTAGAAGGGTTTGCTTATGTACTGCAATATTTTCTTGTAATTCCTTTATGGATAATTGGGAGGGTAACGCAGAGGCCAAACTAGCAATCTGACCAGAAAAATTGAGGAAAAACCGTGCTTCATCAGCCTTGGACAGTGCCCACTCGCCTTCTTTATCAGTTTTTAGAATTACTGGGTCCTTTAGATCAAGTTGATAAATGAAGGATTGCAAATCATATAAGGTAACCTCAGCCTCAGGTGCACTGAGAATTTGCCCGCTTCTTGAATTGGATGTTTCAAATAGCACTACATCGTGTACAGTATTGCCGTTAACTTCCTTATTTACCAATACTTTGTTTCCAATGGTGTTGGTACTATTGCTTGCCAGTTCAAGCGTAGGTAAATCCCTCATCAATTCACTGTAGAGTTGTCTGTATTTCTTTGTACTCCAAGGCAGGGCTTTATCAGCTGTCATGAAAGTAAGAAGTGAAAAGACAAGCGAAATGAGTATGATGGGAAGATAGACGTGTTTAAGAGAGATTCCGCTACTGCGAATCGCCAGTATTTCATTGTTTCCGGAAAGATCACCCAGCACCATGCTTGAGGCAGTCAGGCTGGAAAAAGGAAAAGTATAAAGCAAGAATTGAGGAATCGATAGTAAAATTAATTGAAAGACTGAAAAGTAATTGACTTGTTTCAGAAGGATACGCTGGGCAATTAACAGAATCTGATTAATAAAAAAGATGAAAAAGAAAAAAAAGAACGCCACAACAAAAGAGAGGACATACTCCCTTCCGACATGGCGATATACTAGATTAAATCGAGCGTTTTGAGACAACGTTAAACTCCCGTTGAACCAAATCCCCCATTTCCACGATCTGTAGCATCAAGCTCTACCGTTGGATGAAAGGAGGCTTGTTCACACTTTGCGATAATCATCTGGGCAATACGATCGCCATGATGGATTATAAACCTCTCCTTCCCAAGGTTGATCAAGAGGACTGCTACTTCACCTCTATAATCACTATCGATGGTACCAGGACTATTGAGTACGGTGATACCATGTTTAGCGGCCAAACCGCTTCTTGGTCTTACCTGAGCCTCATAACCATGTGGCAATTGGATGCTGAGTCCAGTAGGAACTTTTACGTACGAACCTGCCTCGACTACTACATCTTCATCAAGACAGGCTGATAAATCAGCTCCTGCACTGTTGATCGTCCCATATACAGGAAGAACAGCACGTGCAGAAAGCAGCTTTACGTTAACGATAATAGAATCAGAACCCATATTATTTGGAAGCGCCTTCGATAGCATCAATGTAGCTCAAGTTCAAACGGCCTTGACGGTCAATTTCAATAAGCTTAACTGGTACTACCTGACCTACTTTCAAAACATCCTCGACATTCTGAACTCTAGTCTTCGCAAGTTTGGAAATATGGCAAAGGCCTTCTTTCCCAGGAAGAATTTCGATGAATGCGCCAAAGTCCATAATTCTCTTTACGGTTCCTTGGTAGATTTTGCCTACTTCAGGTTCTTCGACAATGGATTGTACCAATTCTTTTGCAAGCTGTGCTGATGCATTGTTCTTTCCGAAAATGGTAACCGTACCATCATCAGAAATATTTACCTCTGCACCACTCTGGCTGGCAATTGCCTTGATGGTCTTTCCACCAGTACCAATAACAGCACCAATCTTATCTTCTTCCACCTTCAGGGTAAGAATCTTTGGAGCAAATTCATTGATCTCGGTGCGAGGAGCCTTCAGAGTCTCTTCCATAATGCCCAAGATATGAATACGACCTTGTTTAGCTTGTTCAAGAGCCTTCTTCATGATCTCAGGAGTAACGCCGGCAATCTTGATATCCATCTGGAAAGCAGTGATACCTTCTCTGGATCCAGTTACCTTGAAGTCCATGTCACCAAGATGGTCTTCTTCACCGAGGATGTCACTGAGTACGACATACTTGGCATAGTCAGCACCTTCGGTAATCAAACCCATTGCAATACCTGCGACTGGCTTCTTGATGGGTACACCAGCATCCATCAATGAGAGACAGCCACCACAAACAGAAGCCATTGAAGAGGATCCGTTGGATTCCATAATCTCACTGACAACACGAATGGTGTAAGGGAAAACATCCTTGGAAGGGACGATTGCTTCGAGAGCTCTCTGAGCAAGGTGTCCGTGACCAATTTCACGACGACCGGTGGTCAATCTTCCTGTCTCACCTACGCTGTAGGGAGGGAAGTTGTAGTGAAGCATGAATGAGCTGAAAGTCTTCTCACCATCAATGGTATCAAACATTTGTTCATCACTTGCTGTTCCAAGAGTGGTTACAGCCAAGCTCTGGGTTTCACCGCGGGTGAACAATGCAGATCCATGAGTTCTTGGCAAAAGGCCTACTTCACACGTGATAGGACGAATCTGATCTACTTTTCTTCCATCGGTTCTGACACCATCATTGAGGATTGAAGAACGAAGGATTTCGTATTCAAGATCTTCGAACAACTTGGAAAGCTGATCATCGCGATTATCGCCTTCAGCGACCAACTCTTCAAATTTCTCGCGAACCTGATTCTGAGCGACAGCAAGAGCTGCATAGCGCTCCATCTTGCCTTTAACAAAGGAAGCTTCCTTGATCAAAGGATAAGCAAATTCCTTAACAGGCTCGAGCCAGGAAAGGTCGACTTTACTTTCGATGACAGGGAGTTTCTCTTTTCCTGCAATCTTGCGAAGTTCAAGCTGTGCATCACAAAGTTTCGTGATTACAGGTTGTGCAGTTGCAATAGCTTCCAACATTACTTCTTCAGAGACTTCTTTTGCACCGCCTTCAACCATGGTGATACCATCACGAGTACCGGCTACAACAATATCAAGGTCTGATTTTCCAATTTCGCTGAAAGTAGGATTGACGATGAATTTACCATCGACCATTGAGATACGAACAGCTGCAATGGGTCCTGCAAATGGAATATCACTGATGGTTACTGCAGCACTAGCAGCATTGATGGCAATGATATCAGGGGTATTGTTCATATCAGAAGAAACAGCAGTTGGTACAACTTGGATTTCTCTGCCGAAAGCCTTGTCAAAAAGTGGGCGCATTGGACGGTCAATCAAACGGCTTACAAGGATTTCCTTATCCTTGGGTCTGGATTCTCTCTTGAGAAATCCCCCAGGGATTTTACCGGCAGCATAATATTTTTCATTGTATTCAACACTCAGTGGCACATAATCAAGAGCTTCGTTTGGTTGTTTGCCACAGCACACCGTAGCGATAACCGCACTGCCTTCATAGCGGGCATATACAGCTCCATTAGCTTGTTTGGCAATTTTTCCGGTTTCGAAAACCAAGTCGGAATCGCCGATCCGAACTGAAACTTTTTTAACTTCCATATTCTTTTCCTTTCTTTAGTTCTTTACAGTTCTTTGTATACTATATCACGAAAATAGCCCCAATAGCCTGAAAAGCTATCGGAGCCATTCACACAAAATTACAGAGGTAACACCACCGTTATTTTCTCAAACCAAGTTCTGCAATCAATTCACGATATGCGTTGATATCAGTGTTGCGCAGATACTTGAGGAGTCTTCTGCGATGACCAACCATCTTCAGCAATCCTCTGGTTCCTGCATGGTCCTTCGGGTTTTTCTTGAAGTGATCTTGCAAGTCGTTGATTCTGGCAGTCAACAAGGCAATCTGAGCCTGAGTTGAACCGGTGTTCTTTTCATCACCACCAAATTTGGTAATGATCTCTTGTTTCTGTTCTTTAGAAATCATGAAATACTCCCCTTAGCAATAATGCTAAGTCTTTTTGTACGTAACGACTGCGAATCCCACAACTGCCTTTCTGGTTTGATCAACAGATCGTCATCACCGACTTCAACGGTAACACCAATTTTTGTATCATCAGAAAAAGTCAGATAAGCATCATAGGTGCCTACCATCGGAAGCAATTGCATGAAGGAAGTCGTACGGTACAGCAAACCATTTTCAGTGAATTTGGATGGGTAAGCAACCAGATCCAATTCATATGGTCTGCCGAGCATACTTTGGACTTCTTCCAAAGCGCCCTCAAGAAGTTTTTTACGCACCAACGTACTTGATACAATATTTCCTTCACCTGTAGTAACAAAAGAAGGAACTTGTACAAATGCTCCTGGTGACAATCGGGTCAGGTGTTCCTGCAGCTGAACAGGTCCGGCACTTGAAGCCGGGGCACCGCAGCGGAAATCTTCACCGACAACCATCGCTTTGACTTGGCAAAAAGCACAAACCAAAGTTAGGAACTCCTCAGCTGTGAGTTTACTGAAATCAGGAGAAAAGTCAATGACAACCAAGTGATTAACCCCAAGTTTAGCAAGGATTTCCTCCATTTGACCGTCAGTTATTAGTTTTGAATGATACGGTTGGCTATTCATAGCCATTTTGGGGTTTTTATCAAAGGTAATGACCATGCTCTCCCACCCATTTTCTTTCGCAATGGCCAGACTCTTCTCCAAAATCGTAAGATGACCTTTGTGGAGTCCGTCAAATACCCCAATGGAAACTACCATAGGATTTTGCCAAAGCACTGGATGTGCAGACAAATGCATGAATTCATACCGTTTCATTCGATTCTTCCCCCTGTGTATGGGTGGATCTGTGCGATCAAGCGCTGAGCTTGTAAATCGGAGACCGCACGCAAAACACCATCTTTACTGTAAAATGCTCCGTACGTTTCCTCAATACCTTTTTTCAATAAAGTAAAATTTCTGGGAAAAGATCCATTGGCAACACGAAATAATTCACTATCGTCTAGTTCAAGAATACTTACTGTATCCAGACGTTTCAGATAGGCATCAGTGTTTTGCATTGAAGCCAATAAGGAATCAGTATCATCAGTACTTACGGCTTCATCCAAAGAGAATGGACCGATACTGGTGCGCTCAAGTGCTGATAAATACGCTCTACTATTACATGCCAAACCAATATCACGAGCAAGGCTGCGGATATAAGTACCTTTAGAAACATGAATATCTGCGATTAAAACACCATCTTCATACGAAACAATCTCCAGAGAGTGTACTGTAATTGGTCGTTTGACCATATTTACCGTTTTCCCTGACCGAGCTAAGGCGCTGGCTCGCTTCCCGTTGACATGCAAGGCACTATAAACAGGAGGTTCCTGGAGCTGTTCTCCAATAAAAGATGCAACGACCGTTTCAACAGTCTTGTAGTCAGGAATCGGGGCTTCGCCTACACACACTCCTTCAGGATCAAGTGTGTCGGTTTCCCTGCCAAAGGAAATGTGAGCACGATAACTCTTGTCCATTGTAGAGAAAAGGACATTCAGTTTTGTCATGCTTCCTGTAAGTACAATAAGTAGGCCTTCCGCAAATTTATCAAGCGTACCTGCATGCCCGACTTTGGGGTCTACGGTACGCTTGATTGCATTCAGACTCGAGAAGCTCGTAAGACCACTTTTCTTACGGATGAGTAAAATACTAGCGTTCTTGCCCATCTTCTACCAAAGAGTCTATCAAAGCATTTATCTTTTGCCCTTCTTTCAAGGAGATGTCTGCTTTAAAGTTCAGAACCGGGGTATTTCTCGTTTTCAGGAAAGCCCCTACACGTTTTTGAATGAACCCACTCGCCTTCTGCAAACCTGCAACACTATTCTTCAGTATTTTTTCATCATCCAATACTGAGGAAATAAAAACAGTAGCATAAGCATTATCTTGGGAAAGCTCCACCCTGCTCACTGAGCAGAGTGTGCTTACCAAAGGATTCTTTACTTCCCCTGTGACGATCAAAGTACTGATCGCCTCAGAAAGTTTAGATTCAATTCTCTTTTGACTATATTCACTCATAATTATTCTTCGTTCTTAGTTTCCAACTTGCGTGCGATTTCCTCGGTTTCAACGATTTCGAGTATATCTCCTACATGCAAGTCGTTGAAGTTCTCAAGACCAATACCACATTCAAATCCTTCAGCAACTTCCTTAGCATCATCCTTGAAGCGTTTCAAGCTTGAAATCTTGATCTTATCAGGATTGATCTGGATGGAATCACGAATGACACGAACGAGGGCATTACGCTTGACCTTACCACTGGTAACCATACAACCGGCAATTGTGCCGACTCTTGGAACCTTGAAGGTATCACGTACTTCAACCGTACCAATTTCAACCTCACGGACTTCAGGACTGAGCATACCTTCCATTGCACTTCTGATATCATCAACTACATCATAGATGATATTGTACTTACGGATCTCAATCTTTTCCTGATCAGCAAGAGCTTGTGCTCTTGGGGTTGGGCGGACGTTGAAGCCGATAACCAATGCATCTGAGGCGCTAGCCAACGTGATATCACTCTCAATGATGGCACCGGCACTAGCACGGATGACATTAAGGTGGATCTCATCATTGGAAAGTTTCTCCAAAGCACCTTGCAGTGCTTCTACAGAACCCTGTACATCACCCTTGATGATGACATTGAATTCCTGGATGGTACCTTCCTGAATCTTGGAATACAGGTTGTCCAAGGTAACTTTCTTCACATTCCTGCTATCACCAAGTCTTTCAAGTTCCTGACGTTTGGTTCCAACCTGACGAGCCTGTCTTTCGTCCTCAGTTACCTGGAACGGGTCACCAGCACCTGGGATATCGGACAAACCAATAATCTCAACAGGAGTTGATGGACCGGCTTCTTCAATCTTGTTGCCCTTATCGTCAAACATTGCTCTTACGCGACCCGGATAAATACCGGCAACGTAGTGATCACCTTGACGGAGGGTTCCACGCTCAACCAAAACAGAGGCAACAATACCTCGACCTTGGTCGATACGGCTTTCAAGAATTTTACCTTCGGCACGGCAATTTGCATTGGCCCTGAGTTCCAACATTTCGGATTCAAGCAGGATGGTATCCAACAATTCATCGATACCGATCTTTTTCAAAGCTGAAATCTGGCAATAAAGGGTCTGCCCACCCCAATCTTCCGGCATTAGACCAAGATCGGAAAGCTGTTGCATTACCCTTTCTGGTTTTGCTTCAGGAAGGTCGCACTTATTGATAGCTACGATAATAGGAACATTTGCAGCTCTTGCATGGTCAATTGCTTCACGTGTCTGAGGCATGACCCCATCATTGGCAGCAACGACAAGAATTACGATATCTGTAACCTGAGCACCACGTGCACGCATCATGGAGAAGGCTGCGTGTCCAGGAGTATCCAAGAACACTACATCACCCTTTCCAGGAAGGTTTACCTTATATGCTCCGATATGCTGGGTAATTCCACCAAACTCACCTTCTGCTACCTTGGTTGAACGAATTGCATCGAGCAATTTGGTTTTACCATGGTCTACGTGACCCATAACTGTAACAATTGGTGCACGATCAATCAAATCATCATCAATATCTGGTTCGCTTGCAATCAAAGTCTCATCATACAAGGAAACAAGATGTACTTCACAATTATATTCACCACAAATAATTTCTGCAGTTTCATGGTCAATTTGCTGGTTGATGGTAACCATCATTCCCATTTTGAAAAGCTTTGCAATAATTTCGCTGGCTTTCAAGTTCATCTTTTTGGCGAGATCACTGACGGTTATGACCTCCATCATATCGATGGTCTTGGGTACAGCTGCAAGTTTTGCAGCAGCTTGCTGCTTACGTCTCTGGATTTGGAACTCTTTTTCTTCTTCAGCGTTCCTCTTCTTGTACGTTGCATTGCTTTTCTTTTTATTGAAAGTTTTCTTATTTGTGCGCTGATTTACGGTTTCAGCCATTTCCGGTTGTTCGGTTGGACGACGACCTGGACCACCTTGACCAAACGGAGGTCTTGGTCCATTGGAATTCGGACCTCTGAATCCACCGGGAGCATTGCCGTTTCTCTGGAAAGGAGGTCTACCACCCTGTTGGTTGTAGTTGGGTCTGCCGCCTGGGCGACCACCGCCAGCTCCTTGGTAACCACCTCGGTTATCCTGACCTTGACCTTGGTATCCACCACGATTGTTCTGGCCCTGATAGCCGCCACGGTTATCTTGGCCTTGTCCTTGGTATCCACCACGATTGTTCTGTCCCTGATATCCACCTCGGTTATCCTGACCCTGTCCTTGGTAACCGCCGCGATTATTTTGGCCTTGGTAACCACCTCGGTTATCCTGACCTTGATACCCACCGCGATTATCCTGACCCTGATAACCTCCACGGTTATCTTGGCCCTGATAATTACCACGATTATTGTTGGAGCGATATGGTGCACGAGTGCCAGGGGCCGGACGACCACCTACCATTCCTGCAACACGAGGACCAGTACTTGGAACAGGACTTTCCTTAGCATTCAAAGCTTCAGGATTTTTATTCTGTAGCTCTGCATGATCCTTTACCGTCAACCCCTGATTTGGTACAGGAGGAAGATTGGTAGGTCTGATTACAACCGGTCCATTATGCAATGGGGAGGCTGTCAACTTTTCAGAACCGGCAGGACGCTGGTTTTTACGCACAACATGGTTGTTCCTTGCTGCAGATGGCTGCTTTGCAGGAACTTCCTTTTTGGCTTCAGGTTTCGAAGTCTTTGAGGTAGGAGCTTTCTTCTCAGGTTTCTCTTGTTCATTCGGAGCCTGAGGCTTTACCACAACAACCTTTTTCTTTACCACGACAACCCGTCTTTTTTCGACAGATTTAGGTTTTGATTCCGGTTCCTGGGCTGGACTACTTTGCTCTTTGTTATGATCCGTCGAATTCACTACATGTTTAATCAACGTTGCTTTTGGCTTGTTATTCTCTTCCGTCATTATTTCCTCTTGGATTTTTTACTCTACCTCAAATACCAGTCCTGTACCACAGCTCGGGCACACGCTCATATCTTCTGTAATGGAGGCTCCACAGTTGGGGCATACATATTCAGCCTCGCCTTCATCTTCATCTTCAACGATATCAACATATTCATTGATGGTATCTCTAATTGCTATAATCTCTTCGTTACTCAAATCGCCAAAGCTTGTAAGGTCCTCTTCTGTAAGGTTGATGAATTCTTCAACACTATATACATCGTGGAAATGAAGCTTCTTGATAAGCATCTGATCAAGTGGCAATTCAGTAAGTGCAATTTCGTCTTCGTCAACGAAACTATCTTCTACAACAGGTTCTTCCTGCGGAGCATCAACAACAAGTTGTTCATCACCAGCAACTTCTTCAGGATAAAATTCTTGTTGATCATCCATGAAGATGCTTTCAGCTCTGAAGCGAGCTTCCTTGGCAATGTCCATCTCTTCGAACTGTGCCTGTGTTTTTACATCAATCATCCAGTCAACCAATTTGTTGGCCAGACGGACATTCAATCCCTGTTTGCCGATGGCAAGGGAAAGTTGACTATCTTCAACAATGGCAACAGCATGGTAAATATTCTTGTCAAGAATCACCACATCTTTCACCTGTGCAGGGGAAAGTGCATTATGGATATAGGCAACAGGGTTGGAATCGTATCGCAAAATATCGATCTTCTCACCCTCAATCTCACTCATGATAGTCTGAATTCGATTTCCCTTCAACCCAACACATGCACCAACAGGATCGATATCATCATTGCGGGAAGCAACTGCAACTTTTGTCCTGTATCCAGCTTCACGAACGATTTTTACGATATCAATTTGGTTCTGTGCAATTTCAGGGACTTCAACCTCGAAAAGCTTGCGGATGAGTTCGGCGCTTGTTCTGGAAAGAATTACTCGTACTCCTCTCTCAGCCTTTTCGACACTCTCTACATAACATTTAATCTTATCGTTGCTCTCATAGCTTTCACGACTTGACTGATTCCTTCTAGGAAGCAAGCCTTCTGTGCTGCCGATATCAACATAAATATCCCCGTTAGGAGCTTGTCGTCTGTAGTAACCAATAATTAATTGGCCTTCTTTAGCCTTGAATTCACTGTAAAGAGTATCCTTCTGGATGTCTCTAAAGCTTTGATGTGCCCGTTGTTTTGCACTCTGCACACTAATGCGGTCAAATTCTTTCAGGTCAACGGGAATAAGTAATTCATCCCCAATTTCACAATCTTCATGGATTTCTTTAGCTTCACTGAGTGGAATCTCGGTAACCTCATTGTACCAATCATCATCATCAACAATCTGACGTCTGCTTGCAAGCTCAACGTTAGAAAAATCTTCACTGAACTGAATTACTGCATTCTCATCGGTACCGAATTTTCTTTTGTACGCTGCACGAAGTATGTCTTCGATGGTGCTGATTACCAGCTCCTCAGAAATATTTTTTTCTGCTACCATACTTCGGATAGCGTCACCAATATCAGTTGCCATGTGAATTGTCCTCCCATCTATAGTCGAGTTTTGCTTTCTGTATTTTTGCAAACTCCACAACCATTGTTTCAATCATTTCTTTATTATCTTCAACGAATACTTGATCAAGAGTAAGTTTCTCATCTTTTGCTTCCGTGATGATTCCGCTTAACCAAGCACTCTTATCTGCATCATAAACCCGCACCCGCTTTCCGGTAAACAAGCCAAGCTCGTAGACATCTTTGATTGTCCTCTGCAAGCCAGGAGTGGTTACTTCCAACTGAAGGTCTCTTTCTCCAAGTTGCAATTGTCTTCTGGGGTAAACTAATCGATATACTGCGGCACAATGATCAATGCTGACCTCTTCTTCTTTTGCCATGATGACAAGAGTAAGAACGACACCAGATCCACGATCGAGTTCATGGATATCAACCAATGTAACCCCCATTGCATCAAGCAATGGCTCGTATTCTTTGAATAATGCTGTTTCTTCAATACCTTTTTGTAACATTACGCACCTATAAAAAATTCATAAAAAAGGGATACACCTGTTGGCGATCCCCCAATAAACAATTAATCCTTCACGTATACTAGCGATAAGCGATGTATTTGTCAACTAGACCCTCCTCAAGCGTCTGCAAGCACGATTATCTTAGTTTTTATAGAATAGGTATTTTCAATTAATATGCTAGCTTGTGTACTGGTAAAACCGGTGGTACGTATGTCGTCTATAATCACAGGCTGAAAACCTTCTGCGAGAACCTTTTCAAGTTTGCTGCTCCCTGTTTTACTCAGTTTCAAAGAAATATACGAAGATCTTTCTAGTCTGTTCAATTGTTTATATTGACGGGTTCTCGTATGGGTAAAAACATTGAGGTAAGGGATTTCGTATTTCTTTTGAAGATATGAGGCTATTTTCATCATTTGATCAAAGCCCCGAGCCTTTCGTCCTTGAAGTGAGGAAGGAATAGGCAACAACAGCGGTTTTGCTATGGTTTTGATCATAGGGACATACAATTCAGATAATAGAGGTAGTAATTGTAATTCACCTCCTTGTTTGTATCTATTGATCAGAGATGCCAGCAATGATTCATAAGGCCCATACACTAAAAGATTGTCCAAACAATTCGGACACCCATATACCGAATCCAGCACGCTTTGATTGCATACCTTGCAACGATCGTTATACAGATATGCATAACCTACCTTATGGAGAGCCTCTCTACACTGTTCACAGAGAACTGAATCTGCTAGGCACTTACAAATACTACACCACATACCTACCAAGTGGTGTTTTTCCCTATTTTACTTGAAGTTTTTCCTGAAGCTGTTTGACCAGAAGCAATGCATCCAATGGAGAGCTTTGGTCAATACTGAAATCTTGCAAAGCTTCAATAACCTCTGCTTCAGTCTGGTCAATTATTTCAAAAGACGAAGTCTCTTCTGTAGCAATGCTACTGAAAAGATCTGGTTGCATCGTTGTTAATTCATATTCTGCAAAATGTTGCTTTTGAAATTGACGTGCTTGTTTGAGAACCTCACGACCTATTCCAGCCATTTTAGCAACATTCAAACCATACGAACTATTTGCAATTCCTTCGATCACTCTTCTTAAGAAACGTACTTCCCCACCCTGTTCGGAGACTTGCAAGGTCAATAGCTGTAAAGCACTGGTATCGATTCTTGCCAGTTCATGATAGTGGGTAGCAAAGAGAGTTTTACTTTCCATGGTTAGCAGTTTTTGCATTACTGCATAAGCAATTGACATACCATCTTGGGTACTGGTACCTCGACCAAGCTCATCCACGATAACAAGTGAGTGCCGTGTAGCTGTTCGTAAGATATGAGAGGCTTCCTGCATTTCCACTAAAAAAGTAGATTCTCCACGCGCAAGATTATCGCTTGCCCCAACCCTACAAAACAAACGATCGACAATCCCCATATCAGCTTTTTCCGCAGGTACATAGCTCCCAATTTGAGCTAACAATACAATAAGTGCCGTCTGCCGTAAAAAGGTAGATTTACCTGCCATGTTTGGACCGGTAATAAGGCAGAAGCGTTTTCCATTGGTACGAATTGAAAGGTCATTTGCTACGAATTGGCCAATACCAAGATGCTGTTCTACAACCGGATGTCGTCCACCCTCTATATGCAAAATATCCTCATCGGTAAACGTAGGTTTTACATAGTTGTGGGTAATGGCAGTGGTAGCAAAGCTTTGGAAACAATCGAGGTTGCTCAGAAAGCTTGCTATGCCGAGCAATTGCTGTTGTAGTGCTTTGGTATCCTCTACCAAGGACTCATACACTTGCCTTTCTCTGTCTTCAGCGAGAGAAACACTCTTAAGAATTTGTTGTTCAAATGCAATGAGTTCATCACTCGTAAAACGTTCCGCACTCACCAATGTTTGCTTTCGATAGAATGAGGTCGGTACCTTATTGGCGTGTACTTTGGATACTTCAATATAATGGCCAAGGATTTTATTGGAAGACAGTTTAATGGTCGGTATACCCGTTTCCTCTTTTAGTTTTACTAAATATGAATCTAAAAGTTCTTTTCCTCCGGCTTTCGTTTTACGCAAGGTATCCAAGGATTCATCAAATCCACTAAGAATTACTTTTCCTTCTTCAAAAGGACCCTGCCATTCATCGTTGATTGCATTTTTTATTGATTGTGCAAGTGTGAGAATTTGTTGCAAGGAAGATTGTTGCAATTCAGAAGGAAGAAGATCCGTGTACCGTTCATCGATAAGTTGGAAGAATGCTTGTACCGTTTGAGAAATTCCAATTAAATCGCGAGGCATTTGCCTATTCATAGCAATTCTGGAAGTAAGGCGTTGGATATCTAAAACTTGTTTTAAATGTGAACGTACACGACTCAGCTCATCTTTGTCCTCGTATAACAACGTTGTCCATTTTTGACGAGTAAGTATGGCTTTAACATCAGTGAGTGCCTGGGTAATCCAAATCTTCAATTGGCGGCTGCCCATGCTGGTGAGTGTTGCGTTGATCGCAGAAAACAAGGAAAATTTCTCACTACCATCACTGGTATTGACCAGTAGTTCAAGACTTTTCCTGCTTGCTTCGTCAATGGAAAGAAATGCATTCTCCCCTACCAAGGTATACCCTTCAATTTGTTTGAGGCTTGTTTTAGCTGTTTCTTGCAAATACCATAAAAGAGCTCCTGCAGAGGAAAGTCGACTATCTTTCTCTTCAAGTTCAAACGCTTTAAGACTTGAAATCTCCAATTGACGACAGAGTTGCGTATAAGATTCTGAAACGGAGAATCGCCAAGAAGGCAGTTTCGTAAGCATAGATTGCCGGCCATCTAGTAATGATTGAAACTCCTGGTACAAGAAATAATCATCTTCATTTACCAAGATTTCCGAAGGATTAATCTGTTGAAGCACAGCAAGCAGCGATGTATATCGATGGTCTTTCTCGACAAGACGTAACACAAATTCACCGGATGTGAGATCAGCATAACTAATTGCAATTCCTTGCTTTTGGATGGAAATGCTGAGGATATAATTTGCTTTGTCGGCCTCTAAAAAATCATCTTCAATGACGGTGGCCGGTGTAATTACCTGAATTACTTCTCTTTTTGCCAGCGATTTGGGAGAATCTGCAAGGGAGACTTGTTCGCAGATGGCAATCTTCTTCCCTGCATCAAGTAGTCGTTTTATATAGGTTTTAGCCGCATGGAAAGGAATACCACACATCGGCTGACCATTGCGTTTGGTCAGCGTAAGATTCAATAACTTCGAAACTTCCTGTGCATCCTCCTCGAACATTTCATAGAAATCTCCGAGTCGGAAGAACAGGACTTCATCTTGATGCTGGTCCTTGATCTGATGATATTGAATCATCATCGGAGTCAAGGTTTCTTCATTTTTCATACTTAATACAAGGTTGTGGTGATAGCAAGTACGAGTTTCAAACCACTGTCATCACTGCTTCCTTGGAAAATACTACCTCCATCCCATGCAAATGTGCCATCGATATAACTTGCATTCTTAACCAAATACAATCCCAATGGGAAACCGGTAACCTTCAGCTTTATGCCTGCTCCCATGGAATAGTACCA
>QJZS01000178.1 GCA_003247345.1 Spirochaetales bacterium | reverse complement strand
GCCTACGGTTCGACCGAGTTGCCTGCCATACACGACTTCCCCACTCATGGTATAGGGATAGCCCAACATCTCTTCAGCTTCCTCAATCTTCCCATCCAGTAAAGACTGAGCAATGCGTTCAGCAGAAATGGGAAGTCCCTTAAAAAGTATGGGCTCTACCAAATCCATTTTGGTTTCAAGGGGATGTAGAAAAGGAAGTGCTGGGTTATGAGCACCCAATACTGCTGAATCAAAATTATCTGCATCCAAAGGCTTATCAACATGGATGATCTTAACATCTGGTCCTGCATACTTGCGAATCAGCGTATCACGCTCTTCATCAGTCGTAAGTACCAAGGGAGTCAATGCCGATTGTACGTATATCAATTGGGGTTTATAGGCAAGCACCGCTTGGTGCCCCCGATGAACCCCATCAAAATGTCCGAATGCGATACTCATAAAGTCTCCTTCGGTTTCCTATAGAAGAGCAATCCAATAGCGTAATACACAATGGTAGCAACCCAAAGCTGCCAACCACCCTGAATTACACTAGGAACATACGATGCAACCAATACAATTAATGTCAAAATAGGAAGCACATTGCCACCTGGGGCATGGAAATACCCTTCTTCTTTCTTTGGATATTGCTTTCGAGCTTCCATAACGGAAAGACAGACGATAGCAACCACGATAACATTACAAAGTGCCCCGAGGTTGATAAGCAAATTGGTCAATTGGGGAAGTGCTGCAAAGAATCCTGTGATGAGAACAATCACAACATTAGCAGTAATAGGAGCTCCGTTTTCCTTGCCTTTTTTGGCCAAGAATTTGGGAAGTGCTCCTTTCTCAGCAGTAGCCTGCAATGTATGGGAAGCAAGTGCCATCGTTACAATCATCGTAGTAAGCAAAGCTAGTACGGCAGAAATTGAGATAAGCGGGGTAAGGAACCCAAGATTAGGCAGGTACGAAGCAGCAGCATACAGGGGTATATAGCGCATTCCTGCATTCTCTTCCAAGAAAGAAGAAGAAACCAAGCCAAGAGTTGCAATCAATACAGCAAGATAGAGAATCAGAACCACAACCATGGCAATGGTCATTGCCTTTGGGATGGTTTTGTTAGGATTATCAACCTCACCTACCAAGAAGGAGAGAGCTACGATTGCACCGTAGGCAACCATTGCCAGAGGAAGAGCATCCAAGAAACCGGTTGCTCCACCACTTCCTTGCCCGAAGAACGGTTTGAACATGGAAGGATCCCAACTACCACTTCCAAATACTGACACGGAGAAAATAATCAGGGTCAGGGTCAGAAACAGCGTAAGGAAGGTAGTTGCCTTACCGGTAATTCTAAAGCGGACTGCATTAAGCATACCGCTGAAAAGAACGGCTATGATCCCAAGAGGAACCTGCCATGAACCCATAAACGGGAACGCAACTCCAAGATAGATACCAATGTAAATGGCAGAGAAGGCAGCTCCAGCTATACAACCAAACAGGTAAGCCCAAGCCGAGATCCAGCCCCAGAGGTTTCCTCGATCCTTCTTTTTTCCAAGAAGAATTGCAGGGAATGAAAACACTCCCCCACTGTGTGGGAATCTAGAAGCAAGTTCTGCAGTCTGCAGCCCATATGCCAAAAGAATCATTGCTCCAAGGACCCAGGAAATAATAGCCGCGGGTCCTGCACTAAATATAGTCATTCCAGAGAGAGAGAAGATGGCACTGCCGATCATTCCTCCCACCAATAAATGTACGCTGTCAAAGGTTCCAAGTTTCTTTTGCTCTGTGTTCATATTCTTGCCTCCAGCAGAACAATCATACCGTGGTACCGCTAGACTGTTCAAGAAACAAGACAGACAGAACTTGAAAGTAGTATAAGAAAATTTTCATTACAGTGTAATGGTAATTAATACTTAATAGAATCTAAGACTTAGTCAAACATTAATGTATTTCATTACTTATCAATGAAATCTTTCCTATACGGGGTAAAAATATCCAGCAATACCCCTTTCTCTAAACAGACAGTGCCATGCTTTACATTTGATTCAAACAACAACGTATCACCTTTGGATACCTTCACAAGTTTATCATCAAGAGAAAACTCGAAGGTGCCTTCCAACACATACGTCATCTGCGTATGAGGATGAGTATGTACAGACCCTACTCCACCTTTCTCAAAATGAACTTCCACCCCCATGATGGTATCGTTATAGGAAAGAATCTTTCGTTTAACGCCTTCCCCTACTACTTCAAAATCTACAGTTTCAGAATGTACTATGGTATTCAATTTTGGCTCCTCTATAGAAATGTACTATATCAAGTAAAAATAAAACCAATCGTATAATTGGTCTATGTATCTTTCTATTTAGGCATTATATGGCATGTGCGTAGAAAAGATACCGTAATCTACGCAGTTTTTGGGCAATTTATGCGTAGAATAGAATTTCTCACCTATGCACACTAAATTTACAAACAGCCATATCCGCAAATTTTTCAATTTTTGCCGATATGGCTATCCTCTATTGGGTTATATTGGTATTTGATACTTCTATTTAACATTTTCACACTCTTTTCAAATTTCCTTACCATATTTTAAATATCTTGCATCCTAACTGTCTCTGTATAATCATATACATATTGGAGTCTAAATATGCCTGATCAGCACTATGTCCGTCTTCCTATGAAGAAGGCCTTTAATATCAGAGATCTTGGAGGGTACGCATGTACCCAGGGAAGAGTAACCCGTTGGAAGACTTACCTAAGAGGTGATAATCTCGCTTTCCTGGAAGAACAGGACATCAATTTTCTAAAAGCATATGGCTTGAAAACAATCATAGACCTCAGAAGTGCTGATGAGTTACAAGCCCTTCCCAATCCATTCGAACCAGACAAAGACGTTGCATACTTCAATATCCCCCTTATGGCAGGCAATATTGGAGATGTCACTCGTGAATTGAGAAATACACCTCACCAATTCCTCCCCACCTTCTATGCAATGCTTCTAAAAGAAGGAAAAGAAAGCCTGAGACATGTCATGAATGTGATAGCCACCCATGATACTGGTGCGCTTCTTTTTCACTGCACTGCAGGAAAAGACAGAACAGGTATTCTTTCCATGCTCCTCTTGAGCATTGCAGGCGTAGCCGATGCAGACATCATCAACAACTATAGCAGCACCTACCAGTACAATCTGGAGAATCCCAGAATACAGAAGCTTAAAGAGACCGCTCCGTACGAAATACTCGCTTCCTCACCTAAATATATTGAGACAGCAATGCAGTATCTTGATACGGAGTATGGGTCCAGAGAAGCTTATCTGAATGCCATAGGGGTAGAACAAACGAGTATCGATCGAATTAGAGCACACTTCTGTGTGCAATAAAGGAAAAAGAGAGTGCCTTCACACATTACACATGCCCTATTTGGATACAAAGCACTAGAAGCTGCACATATTGAAGTCTCATCCCTTCCCTACTTCACCTTAGGGTGTCAGGGACCTGATATGTTCCTCCATGGGAGGACAACAAACCCTAGTAGCATTCCTATAGGACGTGCCTTGCACCATTCGCTATTTGGCAATTTCATCCAAGCGATGGTACAAACAGCTCACTCAATAGAACATAACTGGGAACGGGAAATTGATTCCTTCATCCTTGGATATATCACCCATGCACTTTTAGACCGAGCAACACATCCCTACATCAACTATGTTTCAGGCTGGGGGCCCAAACATCATATGTGCCATCCGTTCTTGGAACGACTTATTGACAGCTGGGCATTACCACAGGTTACACAAGACACTGTTGCACTCATGGACCTTGGCCCAGACATTCCTCAATTTCTTCAGGCCGTTCTTAGCTCAGCATTGGAAAAAGTTGATTTGGGAACTGAATATACAAGTTCACAAATCAAAGGTTCCTATCATGCAACAATGCGTATTTTACGGTTTACCGATGGGTGGAAGCCTGAACTTATCAAGCAAATCCTAGAAATCGAAAAAGAACATGGAAGAAGACGCCTTTTGGGATTACTCCGTCCCGAGACAATCCCTCCATTGGATTTCCTAAACTTGGAACACAAACAATGGGTCCATCCAATCGATGAAACCATTGTTTCAAATGCATCCTTCCCAGAACTCTTTGGCAACGGCATTACCAAAGCAAAAGTAGTACTCAGTAACGTTATAACCGCTATTTCCGCAGAGCAAATTGGTGAAATCGTAGGAAACGAAGATTTGAATACCGCGTTTCCTTGGTCAACGAAGCCCTTTCTCTACTCTGACCCTCTCCCCTTGGGAGAAGCAATCGACAGTCTTTATACCCTTCCAGAGGTACGGAAGCTTTCTGAACAACTATAGAAAAAACCCTGAATCCGAAGATTCAGGGGGCCTATATACATGAGAAACGGCTAGATATTTCTCATTGTAATTCAGGATTCAAATACTCCGAGAGAGAATCTCCAAT